>JAPPIY010000254.1 GCA_026914095.1 Oligoflexia bacterium | reverse complement strand
ATTTAATAGATCTTTTAAAATTCTTTGAATAAGGCTTAACAAAAAAACCATAATATAATAACTCTGACAACAAAACCCATTCCCTGACCGTTGCATAAGCCACACCTACATCCTCTTTTAAGGAATTGAATGAAAAAAGAGAGCCTACTTTTTCAGGAATAAGATCCAGTAACATTCTAAAAGCATTGAGATCATATAAAATTTTTATATCTCTGGTATCTTCATACGCTAATCTATCCAATCTAAGCCGTGACCACCGTTGCGCTTTTTTTTCATTTCCAGAAAGCAAAGGCTCAGGGTAGCCTCCAAGAGCCATGAGATCTTTCCATTTATAAGAAACTGTAAACTTTTTTAAAATATTTATTGGGTTGGGGGGATTTATTGATTCAGAAACTGAAAAAGGATGCAAACAGTAAGGTATATACCTTCCCAAGAGGCTATCACTCCCTTTTCGGTAAATATCCAATTTTGAGCTTCCAGTAACCAAAATATCCAACTCATCAGAATAAGTGTCATAAATGCCTTTTATTTTTGATTTCCATTTTCTGTCTTTGTGAATCTCGTCAAATAGAACAGGGCCTGCTCCAATAGGCTCCAATGCTTTTTCAGGAGAGCGCGTCCATATTTTTCTAAATTCTGTTTGATCCCAATTGAAATAATTTTTTTTGGATTTTAAAAGCTGTTTTCCTAAAGTGGTTTTGCCTACTTGTCTAGGGCCGCTTATAAAAGCCATTTTTCTGTCTTGTAGGGCATCTTTGACTATAAAAGAGTTCAAATACCGTGTTTTTTTCACCAATACTATTTTACATCAAACTGATAATTGGTCAAGACCAATTATCAGTTTGATGTAAACAAAAATGAATTAAAAAGAGCAAGTGTTATCAAGAGCTTGCTTTCTTTGATGTATAAATCACCTGTTTAGACAATAAACGGGAAAACTCTTTCCTTCAAACAGCCTTCTTTTTACATTTGAAGAAAAAATATAACTTATTCCCAATACAGTGAAAGCTGTTTTCTATACAAACTATGAGATATTTTGTGAAAAGCATTCAATGAAAAGATTTTTATTACCAAATTTCAGAAAGAAAAGCCCAGACCATACAATAAAAAAGCTTGTTTTTTACAATAATCTGTTCTTAAATGGAATGAAAACTAGGCAAAGCTTAGCAAATTTCAACCGTTTAAGAGTGAACAAAGTATGTCTTATCGTATAGAAACGGACTCTTTAGGAAAAGTAAAAATCCACAAAGATAAACTGTGGGGGGCTCAAACTCAAAGATCTTTAGAAAACTTTAAAATTGGCCAAGATATTATGCCTATAGAGCTTGTCAAAGCCTTAGCCCTTGTTAAAGAATGCTGCGCCACAGTGAATTCAAAAAAGGGATTGCTTAATAAACGGAAAGCTCAATGGATAAAAATAGCCGGTCAAGAAGTTCAAAAAGGGCTTTTAGATGATCATTTCCCCTTAAGCGTTTGGCAAACAGGAAGCGGCACGCAAACCAACATGAATGTCAATGAAGTGATTGCCAATCGGGCCATCCAGCTGTCCAAGGGAAAAATAGGCGATAAAAGCATTCATCCCAACGATGATGTCAATAAATCTCAATCTTCCAACGACACAGTCCCTTCCGCTATGAGAATAGCTCTTTATCTTTTTACCCAACAAAAGCTTTTGCCCGCTCTTTCTCTGTTTGAAAAAAGTTTAAAACTAAAAACAAAAGAGTTTCATTCTATCATAAAAACTGGACGGACTCATTTAATGGACGCTGTGCCCCTATCCTTAAGCCAAGAGTTTTCCGCCTTTCATCAACAGATTGTGTCTAATAAAAAAAGAATAGAGTCTCAATTAGATGACCTGCTTTTACTCCCTATAGGAGGGACTGCTGTGGGAACAGGCTTAAACACTTTCCCGCAATTTAGCGAAAAAGTCTGTGAGCTTATCAGAAAAAAAACAGGCTGGCCTTTTAAAAGCGCTCAAAATAAATTTTCGGAAATTTCCAACCATGACTGTTTAGCGGAGCTAAGCGGCTCTTTAAAAACCTTAGCTGTCAGCTTGACAAAAATAGCCAACGACATCCGCTTGCTGGCCAGCGGGCCTCGTTGCGGTTTGGGAGAGTTGATCCTCCCGGCCAATGAGCCTGGAAGCTCCATTATGCCGGGAAAAGTGAATCCCACACAGTGTGAAGCCTTAAGCATGCTTTGCATTCAAGTGATAGGGCAAGACTTAAATGTCAGTTTAGGAGGCGCCAGCGGGCAGTTACAGCTTAACGCTTACAAGCCTCTTATCTTTTTTAACTGCCTTCGCTCTCTCCGTTTATTAAGTGACGGTTTAAATAATTTTAGAGAAAAAGCTTTAAACGGCTTAAAGGCAAATAAAGAAAAAATAAAACAAAATTTAGAAAACAGCTTAATGCTTGTCACCGCTTTAAACCCCCACATTGGCTATGATAAAGCCAGCCAAATTGCAAAATCCGCTTACCAAAATAATATCACTTTAAAAGAAGCAGCCAAACAGCTTGGCTTCTTGACAGAAAAAGAATTTGAGCAGTTGGTTCAAGCAAAAAACATGATAAAAGCCAATTTAAAATAGAAAACAGCCCTCTCTGCTGATCATTCAAAAACACCGAAAACCAAATCATTCTAATCTTTTTTTCATAATTTTTCTTGTATTCGTCAAAATGACAAATATAATAAAAATTATGAAAACAGAAAATACGACTCTGGGGCCTTTGGAAATGCAGTTTTTTGCATGGACTCAACTGAAAAACAAAGAGCAGGTAAAAACAGGAGACTTTGCAAAAGTAAAAGGGCTTTCTTCTACGCAGAAAGTGGCGCAACAGCTAAGTCTTCAGCCGACTTAAAAAGAAATAGTGTAGGATATGAAATTGCTCCTGAAATTGCTACAGCAACTATAATAGTTTAAAAAATTATCAAAACAGATTACTTGCTTAATATAATAAAAAAATGACACCAGATACAAAAACGATCTATGTCCAATCAAGCGATATAAAATCCAGAGCTTATTTGGAATATCGAAAAGAGGGAATGCGAACCGGTAGAGAGCCTATAGAAATAAATCAGAGCCTTCCTTTTAGGAAGACATCCTTGAATTTCAAAAATCTGCCATAAAACCAGACTTTCTGCTTATATGCAATGCGATATTTACTTGTTTAAAACTTCTCTATAGAGTGAATATATAATTTATATATCAAGAAGCTTGATAATTTACTTCATGGAAATTCAAAAAAATCTTTTTAATTTAGAATTTAATAATTCTCATTTTATAGAGGGTAATTCTTTTCAGTTGCAAAACCGCAGATATATTGGCAATAAACATAAATTAACAGATTGGATTTTCTCTAATTTAAATAAAGAGTGTTCAGGAGAATCTTTTGCCGATATTTTTGCAGGCACAGGGGCAGTGGGAGCTGTTGCAAGTAAATATTTCAATAAAATTATTTTAAATGACTTTCTCTATTCAAACTATATTATCTATAAAGCTTTTTTTGAAAAAGGCAGTTGGAATAAAAATAAAATACAATCCATCATAAATTATTACAATTATTTCAATGCAAATAGTTTAAAAGAAAATTATTTTTCCAAAAACTTTGGAGAAAAATATTTTTCTAAACAATCAGCAAAAATTATTGGGTTTATAAGACAAGATATTGAAGACAATAAAGATAGTTTTACCAAAAAAGAATATTATATTTTAATAGCTTCCTTAATTTATTCAACAGATAAGATTGCTAATACAGTAGGGCATTATGATGCTTACTTTAAAAAACAATTTATTAGAGATAATTTTCGCATGCGATTGATACATCCTATCGACATAGATAATCTTTCAATTTTTAGAGAGGACACCAATTTATTATCTAAAAAAATCAAACCGGATATTGTTTATATTGATCCTCCCTATAATTCAAGACAATATAGCCGGTTTTACCATGTATTAGAGACGCTTACAAAATGGAACAACCCTAAACTCTACGGAGTGGCGTTAAAGCCTGAAAAGGAAAACATGAGTGATTACTGTAGAGAAAACGCAAAAAGAAAATTTTCAGATTTGATTAAAGACATCAGTACAAAATACCTAGTTATATCTTATAACAACACTTATACTTCAAAAAGCAGTTCTTCTAAAAATAAAATTTCTCTGGAAGAAATAAAAGAGATATTATCTAAAACAGGAAAAACTAAAACTTTTGAAAAAGAGTATCGTTATTTTAATGCTGGCAATACTGATTTTAAAAATCATAAAGAGTATTTGTTTATAACCAAAGTTGAAAATAAAAGAAAAATTAAAAAATCGCCTTTATTTTATGTAGGAGATAAGTATAAATTAATGAATCAGTTAAATAGTTTTTTTCCAAAAGATATAAATAACTTTTATGAGCCTTTTGTTGGAGGAGGAACGGTTTTTTTAAATATCCAAGCAAATAAATATTTTTTAAATGATATAGACAAAAACTTAATAAATATACATCAGTTTCTGATAAAAAGCTCTGCTAACCAAAAGAGCTTTTTTAAAAATATTGAAAAAGTTATATATAGATATAATCTATCTCGCTCTTATAAGAAAGATATTATCCCCGTTTCTTTAAAAAAAGCTTTCAAAAAAACTTATTACGCAAAATTTAATAAAACAGGTTATGAAAAATTAAGAGAACAAGTTAATAAAGCTAAGAAAAATGATCCTTTAATTCTTTATGTTTTGTTAATATATGGTTTTAACAGAATGCTGAGGTTTAATGGAGGAGGAAAATTTAACTTGCCAGTTGGAAATGTAGATTTTAATAAAAATGTTATTAAAGCTTTGAATGACTATTTTTCTTTTGTTCAAGGTAAAAGTATAAATTTTATGGCAAAAGATTTTAAAAAATTTTTGAATAACAGAAAGTTTTTCAAGAATGATTTTATTTACTTAGATCCGCCATACTTAATAACAGGAAGTGAATACAATAAGCTTTGGAATGAAGCGCTAGAAACTGACTTGCTGTTTTTGATTGATAATTTGAACAAGAGAAATGTTAAATTTGCCTTATCAAATGTGACTCACTATAACGGAAATAAAAATAACTTGTTGCTTAAATGGATGAAAAAATACAATACTCATAACATAGACAGCAATTATATCAATTATCATAACAATCAAAAAAAACAAATTAAAGAGGTTTTAATTACAAACTATTAAAATTTATGAAAAGACAAGCAAAATATAAGCCTTTATTATTTACAACAACTATGAGAAATCCTGAGCGGTTAAAAAGGTTTTTAGCTGTTTTAAAAGAGTATAATGGGAAAATTCTTAATAATAAACTGGCTGAGAAAATAGCAGGCGCAATTATAAAAAAGGAACTTTATAAACCAACAAATTTATCTCAAAAAATTAAACAAAAATTAAAAGAGGGCAAAATTCTAAACAATGTGGAAATCACTAAAATTTTAAGAGATAATCCATAAAGACATAAAGAAGCTGGTTTCGATAAAGGCTGGCCATCACGATTTGATACTTGGTTTAAAATTGCAAAAGAATTAGGTTTTGTTTTTTATAAAAATGAGGCAAAGATACAATTTTCTAAATCTGGTTTAAAGCTAGCAAACCCTGAACAGCAAAATCAATTTGAACAAACGGCTTTTCTTAATGCTTTTGTTAAATACCAAAGCAATAATCCATTTCGTAGAGTGTTAAATGAAAATGTTCCACTTATATTGTTGTTGGAGGTTATTAAAAAGTTAAATGCAGATAAAGATTTTAATAATACTGGCATTGCCAAACATGAATTGCCTTTGTTGATCTACTGGAAAGATAAAAATGCAAAAAAGTTATATTTAAGAATAAAAAGACTAAGGAAAGAGCATGGGTTTTCTCCAAGCTGGGAAACTGTATTTGAAATTTGTAAAACAGAAATTATGGAAGGGCAACATATTAAAAGAGATCATAAATCTATTATGGTTGACTATCCTGATGAGTTTATAAGAAAAATGAGATTAACAGGCTTAATCTCTTTGCGAGGCAACGGTAAGTTTATTGATATAAATAAAAGTGAAAAGAAGAAGACAGAATATGTTTTAAAGCATTATTCTAAATATAAAAAATATGACACAGAAGAGAGCTACTTTGATTATCTGGCTCAGATTGACAGCAATCTGATTTCATTTCCTTCACGAGATATTCCAATAATAAAAAAAGAAAAGTTTTTACAAAAATGGGTTGATTATTATTCTTGGAGCAAGATTAAATTAGAGTTATTGCAACTAACAAAAAAAAGTTTAACACAAGATGAAATTTTAAAATACCTATCAAACCCTGTAAGGCTTGAGTTTCTTACTTCATTGGCAGTCAAATCTAAGTTTCCAAATACAAAAGTTATTCCTAATTATCCTATTGATGATGAGGGACTTCCAACATCAACAGCAAGTGGCAATAAAGGTGACATCGAGTGTTTTGAAAAAACAAATGGAGTTTTAATTGAGGTTACAATGTTAAAAGGAAGCGCGCAAACTAAGATGGAAGTCTGGCCTATTGGGAGACATTTGCTAGAATTTAAACAAAAAAAAGCAAACTCAATATGTTATTTTGTGGCTCCCAGCATATACTCAGATTCTTATGATCAAATAAATTGGTTAAAGGACAAAAAGAGACTCTATATTTATCCCAAAAAAATTAAGGATTTTATTGAACATTTAGAAAATAATAGAGAACTATATGTTTCTTAGAAAATAGATAGTCAGTGCTAAAAAAATCCTAAGAATATAAATTTACTTAAAGAATTAATAAAAAATGCTGAGAGTATAGGAATTATATATTTAACACTGCAAATTAATATCCTAAAATAAATTCATTTTACTTTAGATTAAATTTTGTTTTTGTTAAGCTAATAAGGCTTTTATTTGTTTTTTTATCTGTTTAGAAACAAAA
>JAPPIY010000020.1 GCA_026914095.1 Oligoflexia bacterium | reverse complement strand
AGAGAAAAAGCCACAAAGCCTTGAAATTTGGCGAGTCAAGTATATGATTCCCATTTTTTCCTCTAAATAAGGCATTCCCAACACAAATTTAAAAAAACCTTTAAAAAAATTGGGACAATTTCGTCTTAATTCCCTTTTTTTCTTGTTTTTATCCTAAATATCCTGTATTCAAGCTGATCTATGAATCATAATTTGAAATTTTATGAGCAGGTTTTCCTGAGTTCGTCCGTTGATCAGTTCTAAAGTCTAAGAGAGTTGATTTTATTGATAATTTTCTTGACATTTGTAGTATGTCTTTATAGATTGTCTTATATAAGAATAAGGAGGTATAAAGATGTATATAACAAGCCCAAAGCGTAAAAATGGAAGTTTAGTGGTTCGTATAGTGGAAAGTTACCGAAAAGATGGCAAAGTAAAAAATCGTATTATAAAAACGATAGGCCAGTCCAAAGATTTAAAAAAGATAGAGGAGTTTAAGTTATCAGCAAAGCGTTTATTGAAAAAGAGTATTATAAGGGAAAAATGAAGATTTTTTTACTAATTTTATGTTTATTGTATTCAGCTTGCTCTACACAAAATCCTCCAAAATCTAATCAAAGTGAGGCAACTGATACCTTGCCTTCAAAAAAAGTAGCTCAAAACAAGTCAGCCGATACCTCATCCCTAGATGAATTAGATCAGAAAATGGCTCTTTGTTTAAGGAATATAGAAAAAACAGTGATTGAAGAAAGACGGAGAGAAATGAAGAGGGCCCATCCAAATGTAGAAATTATCTGTGTCAGAAGCCGCTGGCCGCCCAACTCAAATATCTGGTCATTTGATGAATACCCCACTACAGCCTATTGTGTCCAAGCCAAGCAGTTAAGTTTTGCTAAAGAAGAAAATGCTAAACTTAAAAACGAACCGCCAAGCTTAACCGAAAAAGAAAAACAAACCAAACTGGCTGATTGCAAGCAATATTTGGAAAAACTAGAATTAAGTCGATGATATCCTTCTCGTAATTTAGACGCTTCGATGAAATCTTTAGAACTGTCAGGCGGTGAATAAGGCTAAAACACTAAGTTGCCTACTTACCCGTCAATTAATAAGGGATTTCTTATCATTGAATTGGCTTACAAGGGTTTCAAACTCTTTATCCAGAAAATAAACAGAGGTAAAATAGGAACTCAAAAAGAAACAAAAAAAGCTATAAAAAAGTGATAAGTAAAGAGGCAATACTTCAGTCACGCGTATAATTCCCGAAACTATTGTAAATAAAGGCTTTCAAGGCATTATAGGCGAAATTGACTTAGCCACTATGAAAACTTTAACAAAAACAGGACTATGGACTTAATCTATTACAGGCCCTTTATTTACTTTTCCCAAGACAAAAGCTACAATAAAAGCAACAACATGAAAAAGACAAACAAAAAAACACTTACAAAAGCGGATATTGCCTTAGCTGTTTATAGCAAAATTGGTTATAACAAAAAATACTGTGAAGAGCTTGTTGATGTTTTTTTTGAAATGATAAAAGACCATTTAAAAAAAGGGCAAGGGGTCCAAATTCATGGTCTTGGGAAATTTATCCTAAAAGACAAAAAAGCTAGAAGAGGACGGAATCCTAAAACAGGAAAAGAGCTTATTATAAAAGCAAGAAGAGTCCTGCTCTTTCATGCTGGTGAAAGTTTTAAAAAGCGATTTTAATATGATTAACTTAGAAAAACATTTTAAAAATATTGAATCTAAAATTAACAGTCTGCCTGAGAGGCTGAATTTTAAAATTGGCGAAGTGAGTTCTATCTTAGGAGCTCCCAACCATGTTTTAAGATATTGGGAAAAAGAATTTCCCACTTTAAAACCCGATAAGTTTATAAACAATCAAAGAATTTATTTTAAAAAAGATATAAAAATTTTACTTTTAATCAAAGCCTTGCTTTACGAAGAAAAGTTTTCTATAGAAGGCTTAAGAAAACATTTAAACTCTTATTATCAACAGCTTAAAAATTATAACTCAAAAGATTCTGTCCGTATTGAGCAAAAGCTGAAAGGCTTGTTAAACTCCCTCTCAAAAATGAGAGAGACATTGAGCCAAGCCTCTATGTAAAAAATAACTTTTATCATAGTCTAGGGGAATATATAAAATATCTGATTTTTTTGCTTCTTTCGGGAAAAAGAGAGGTTTCTTCTTCGCAGTGTCCGCAAGCTTTTAACTGCCCAGATAAAAACTCTGCTATAAGTAATAAGAGCAAGAAATTGGCTAGGAATTAGGGGCTTTTAGAAGGTTTTTTTATTTAAAAAACGCCGAAACAACGAATACCGAATATTTTAAAAGCGCTTTATAGGGGCAAGACAAATTCCCTTAGAGATATTTTAGGAGTTAGAAGTGTTGAATTTGTTGTATAGGTCTTGCTTTTAAATTTAATAAAATCTGTAAATTTTCCGAAAAGTTGTTATGACAATGGATTACCACTTAAGTGTTATGAAAAGTTTAAATTCTTTGCAGGAGCTATGAGATTCTATTTCACAAGAGTACATCAAAAAAAGGAATTACAAGCCTTCCTATCAGCCAGTGAAATGCAATTTTTTGTAAAAATTCTGTTTATCGGTTGCTCTTTTCTTATTTCTTTTATGAGTTTGGGTGATGAGACCTCCGCTCTTTACGGGCCTCCTGTAAAAACAAAGCCAGCAGGGAAGATTCAGGCGGAGTATGAGAGCTGTAAGGGAGTGGATTTGTCTTCTTTGTCTGAAGAAAAGAAAACCTTTTCAACTCAAAAGACAGAGGGGGAGTTTTGTTTTACCTGTTCTGTTAAAAGAGCTTTTGGATTTGGAGAGATAAAAGAAGCTACAGCTGTTGTTCAATCTGAAGATTTTAAGAGAAAGTTGAAAAAAAGAGTGATAGGTCAAATTGAGAGCAAGCTTTATCAAAGCCAAGTCCTTCGGGCCTGTGTGAGAGGGGACAGAAACTGGTTTAGCAAACAAAAGGCGGATTGGCCTTTAATGAAGGAAGTCTGCAAGGAAAAGAACAAGGAGCTACAAGTCGCTGTTCGGAAAAATTGGTCTAAGATGCGAGTTCAGCTGGCTTTAAGCGCTCCCGCATTAAGAGAAGATAGGATACTGTCAGACACAGCGACTTGGTTTGATTCCACGCCTTCCCATTTTATGTCAGAGTTTCAGGATTTGCCTCAGTTGAGCAAAAAGGAGAAAAAGCAAGCCGAGAGGCTTTATATAGAAACTTTATCAAAGACAGCTTTAGATGGATTTAGCCGTTCTGAGTTTAAAAGAAGGCTTAAGGAGGGAAAGGCTTTGTCTCTTCCGCTTTCTGGAGAAAAGCATTTGACTTCAAATGATAAGTTTCGTCTTAACAGCTCAGTGAAGGAACTGCAAAAAAAAGCGAGGGCCGATTATTTTGAGATGATGAGCCACTTACCGGTCTTGGGTTATTTGCAGACAGGAAATCCAAAGAGAAAGGATTTGGATTCAGCGAGCCGGATAGGAGAGAAAGCTCTGCCCCTGCTTAAGAAAATGTTAAAAAATCAAAACTTAGATGAAAACATTAAGGAAGAGATTGAGGATACAATTGCCTACCTTGAGTAGATAGACATTGGATTTTAAGCGACAGTCATCACATATAAAATTTCAGAAAACCAAAATAATTGAATCTCAATTGTCAAAAAAAATTACCGAATCGCTTTCATTCTATCCTTATAACACTTGACACAAACCTTTGTGTCTGAAACACTAAAAGGCGTTTTTTCAAAAGGCAAGGCTTTTAAAAACTAAACAGGAGGAAAAAAGATGAGCGCCATTCACACGGAAACACTCAATATCAATGGAGAGGGACAGACCTCAAAATCTTATCTGGCTTATCCCAAAGGAAAAGACAGCCCTCAACCTGGCGCGCTGGTGATTCCTGAATTTTGGGGATTGATAGATTATATTAAAAGCCGCGCCCGCAAGCTGGCAGAATTGGGTTACTGCGCTTTAGCTGTTGATATATATGGAGAGGGGTGGATCGCTAAAGATGTGGAATCAGCCAGTTCCGCAATGAGCAAACTGTTATCTAACCTAGACAAAAACTCTCAACAGCTCCTGACACATTTAGAGGAGTTAAAAAAGCTCAAACAAACCGATGAAACAAAAACTGCGGTTATCGGTTATTGCTTGGGCGGCTCTTTATCTTTACACTTAGCCCGTATAGGAGCGGATATAAAAGGGGCAGTTAGCTTCCACGGTGATTTAGAGCCTCACACAACCCTTCAACAAGGCCAAGTGAAAGCTAAAATTTTGGTTTGTCATGGATCAGCCGACTCCATGATTCCAGAGGAAAAAGTCCATAATTTTAAAAAAGAAATGGATACCGCCAGTGTGGATTATAAATTTATCAGCTATCCAGAGGCTTTGCATGGATTCACCAATCCTCAAGCCACAGAAAATGGAAAAAAATTTGGAATCCCTATAGCTTATAATGAAAAAGCGGATCAATCCTCCTGGGAGGAAATGCAAAGTTTTTTCAACCGAATTTTTGCTTAGAGCGCTTTTCACAAATATACTGATCGTATTTGAAAAAAGAGCCTGAAAACTTAAAACCGGAATTTTCAAACACAATCGGTATAATTAAGAAAACCTAACCCCCTGTCCAGCTTTTAGAGCGCGTTCTAAGATTTATATAGAAAATAAGCAATGAAAAAATAAAAGACTTGAATCTTAAAAAGAGAATAGCTAATAATGTCTGCATGCCAAGCAAAAAGCTCGTTATTGTAGAGTCTCCCACCAAAGCAAAAACCATAAGCCGGTTTTTAGACTCCAGCTATAAAGTCATGGCCTGTATGGGGCATATTAGAGACCTGCCGGAATCCGCTAAAGACATCCCTGAAAAATATAAAAATAAAAAATGGAAAAATCTAGGTGTGAATGTAGAAAAAAACTTTGAGCCTATCTACTGCATTCCCAAGTCAAAATCCAGTGTTATCAAAGAGTTAAAAGCAGAACTTAAAAAATCAAAAGAGCTTATTTTAGCTACAGATGAAGACCGAGAGGGAGAAAGCATCAGCTGGCACTTGCAACATATTTTACAGCCTAAAGTCCCCGTCAAAAGAATTGTTTTTCATGAAATTACAACAACAGCTATTGAATCCGCTTTAAAAAATTATCGCTCTGTTGATAAAGGCTTAGTAAAAGCTCAGGAAGCCAGAAGAGTTTTAGACCGCTTGGTTGGCTACACCCTTTCCCCTCTTTTATGGAAAAAAATTACAACCGGTTTATCCGCGGGAAGAGTGCAGTCTGTGGCTGTCAAACTTATCAGTGAAAGAGAAATAGAAAGAATGAATTTTATTAAAAGCCTCTTCTATGTCCTATCAGCTGAGCTTTCTCCACAAAAATCAAAAGACAGTTTTTCAGCCTCTCTTCATTCTTGGAAGTCAAAAAAGCTGGCAGACAGTAAAGACTTTAATAGCAAAGGCCAGCTCACAAATAAAAAACTTCTTCATTTAAAAGAAAAAGAATCTAAGGAGCTGGTTAAAAAACTTAAAAAATCCAAGTGGCTCATACAAAATATTGAAAAAAAACCCATTTCCCGCTCTCCAAAAGCTCCCTTTATCACTTCCACCTTACAGCAGTCAGCCCATAGCAAACTAGGGCTGTCTCCCCGCAACACTATGTCAGTGGCTCAAAAGCTCTACGAAAAAGGGCTTATCACTTATATGAGAACCGACTCCACTCACTTGTCTCAAGAAGCCCTAAAAGGAATCAGAAAAGCCGTTTCAAGCCTTTATGGAGACAAAGAGCTGGCAAAAACTCCACGAATATATAAAACAAAAACCAAAGGCGCTCAAGAAGCCCATGAAGCTATCAGACCTGCCGGCCAAAGCTTTAAAAAGCCAGAACAAAGCCACTTAACAGGAGTCGAATTAAAACTTTACAAACTGATTTGGCAGAGGACTTTGGCCTGTCAAATGAAAAACTGCGAGCAGGAGCTAACCAGCCTGCATATTAAAGCGGATTCAGCTCTATTCCAAGCCAGCGGCTTAAGAATTGTCTCACCGGGATTTTACCGAGTTTATAAAGATCAAGAAGAAACATCTAAACTCCTCCCCTCTTTCAAAAAAGGACAAGAGTTAAAATGCCTTAAGTTGGAAAACCAGAAAAAACAAACTCAACCCCCTTTTCGCTATAATGAAGCTTCTCTAATACAAAAGCTGGAAAAAGAGGGCATTGGCAGACCTTCCACTTACGCGCCTGTTATTTCCACGATACAAGACAGAGGCTATGTTAAAAAACAAGGCAAAAATTTAGCCCCTACTTTTACAGCTCTCGCTGTTACAAAACTTTTAAGCGAACACCTGCCTGACTATGTCAGCTTAGACTTCACTTCTAAAATGGAAAACGCATTGGATGACATGGCCGAAGGCAAAGTTCCTTATGTAAAATACTTGAGCAGAATCTACAATGGAAGGAAAGGGCTGAAAGAGCAAGTCAAACAAAGAGAAAAAACCATACCGTCTGATCAGTCGCGCTGTCTGCAATTTTCCCACTTTAAAGGAATTAACTTTAATGTCGGCCGTTTTGGAGCTTATATCACTAAAAAGAAAGGGAAACAGGAATTAAAATCCTCCTTGCCTGAAGATTTCTTCTTATCTGATCTCACTGTAGAAAAACTGGAGGATATTTTAAAAACTGAAAAAAAGAAAGAAACAGCTTTTGGAGTCGATCCTAAAACAAAAAAGAAAATTTTTATAAAAACGGGGCGATTTGGACCTTACTTGGAATTAGAAGGGGGAGAAAAGCGAGCCTCCATTCCAAAATTCTTAACTTTAGAAAAGCTAAAACTCACACAAGCCCTCCAGCTTTTAGAGCTTCCCAAAGTTTTAGGCTTTCATCCCAAAACAAAAAAAGAAATAAAAAAAAGCATTGGGCGGTTTGGACCCTATGTTGTGCATGACGGCGATTTTCGCTCCGTTCCGCGGGATGAAAGCTTTTTAAGCTTAGACTTAAAGTC
>JAPPIY010000173.1 GCA_026914095.1 Oligoflexia bacterium | reverse complement strand
ATTTTACGTAAATCTTTTCCATTGTTTGCGCTTTGAAGACCGCCAACATTTTCAGCAATAAAAGCTTTTGGGTGACTGTTATTTAAAACATGTATGCCATACTCATATAATCGGCCAAACTTGCCTTTTGTTCCTTTATGCTTTCCTACAATGCTAAAATCATTACATGGAAATCCATAAGCAAAAATATCTATCTTATCCAAAGATTTAATATTCAGGGTCTGGACATCTTGAGTAAGAACTTGTCCCTCTGAAGACATATTATGCTTATAAGTGAGGCAACTGTCTTTGTCATAATCTACTGCCCATAGATGTTTCATCTTGTAGGTTTTTTTATTATGCTTAACAATTGCATTTTTTGCCCCCAGTCCCATTCCGCCGGGGCCACAAAATAACTCACCATATTTTAATTTAATAATTTGTTTCATAACTCTTTACAAAAGAAGAATAAACCACTCCCAGCTTGTATAATAGCGTTACTAAAATTAATTCTTAGCTTAAACTTTAGACAAATATAGCTAGTTTTAAAACAACTTTTTATCAAAAAATACAGGTAGAGTTTGTCAATAAATAATATATCTAAGATACAAGCTACAAATCTTTAATGCTATGTGTCTAAGCCTCCAATAATCTTCTTAGGCTGGTCAAACGCTGTTTCAGAAATACAGCAAGCCCCTATATCTGAAGATAGTTAAAAATCTTAGTTTCTAAAAAGTAAAAGCTTACTAATATAGCCCTCATTATTGAAAGGGTTGGCTATTTCTGTTTTTAAGGGAAAAATTTACAGAAAACAGCTAAAAAACCCCAAGACCTTGTAAAAAAAGAGTTTTTTTGATAGTTTAGAGTTGTGAATTTTCTGCAAAACAAAGCTTTAAGTGAGCCTTTAACATTTGTCAGCATTGAATCCCTCACCCATAAATTAAAAACAAATCACTCTAAAATAAACATAAACCAAGTGATTAAAGCTTATGAGTATTCTAAAAAAGCGCATGAAGGCCAAAAAAGACAAAGCGGCGCGGATTACATCACTCACCCTTTACATGTAGCGGAAATTCTTGTTGATCTGGACATGGATCAAGAAAGCATTATAACAGCTCTTCTGCATGATGTGGTAGAAGACACCCCTATTTCCCTTCAAGATATCAAAAAACAATTTGGCCCTACAGTCACTTTCTTATTAGACGGGGTAACAAAAATATCCCGAATGAATTTTCGCAACACTTATGAAAAACAAAGTGAAAATATTAGAAAAATGATAGTTGCTATGGGAAAAGATGTCCGTGTCATTTTAGTGAAACTGGCCGATCGCCTGCACAATCTAAGAACTCTTCAATATATGCCAAAAGAAAAGCAAACAGCTATCTCTAAAGAAACCTTAGAAGTCTATACTCCCTTAGCCAGCCGATTGGGAATGAATGAAATAAAAACAGAAATGGAAGACATCTCTTTTAAATTTTCTCAGCCAGAAAATTTTAAAAGTTTAGAAAGCAAAATGAAAGCCTTTAATAAAGATAAAAACACTTATGCGGAAAAAGTCATTCAGGTTTTAAAAAAGAATCTGCATTCCAATGGAATATGGAACTGTGAGGTAAAGGGAAGATACAAAAATCTCTACTCTATTTATAGAAAAATGATCCACCAAAATGTGGCTTTTGAACAAATTCATGACATTATTGCTTTTAGAATCTGTGTAGAAGAGATTCATGAATGCTATGAGGCTCTAGGATTAGTTCATGCTCTTTGGAAACCCGTTCCCGGGAGATTTAAAGACTTTATCGCTATGCCTAAAAGCAATAATTACCAAAGCCTTCACACCACTGTTTTAGGGCCTGAAGGACGGCAAGTTGAAATACAAATCCGCACTCAAGATATGCATTTAATGGCAGAGCGAGGGATAGCCGCTCATTGGATCTATAAAATAAAAGATAAAAAAATTCAACTGCAAGGCATTAACAGCCTTTCAAAGTTTAATTGGCTAAAAGACTTAGTGGCTTGGCATCAGCATTCCGACACTTCAGAAGAGTTTTTAGAAAATGTAAAAAGAGAGTTATTTGAATCAGAGATTTATATCTTTACTCCTGAAGGAGAAATTAAAGAATTTCCTAAAGACGCCACTCCTATTGACTTTGCTTATGCTATCCACACTCAGCTGGGAGAAAAAACAGCTGGGGCTAAAGTGAATGGACAGCAAGTCCCTCTGAATTATAAATTGCAAAACGGCGACACAGTAGAAATTATAAGCTCAAAAAAGCCAAAACCATCTAAAGATTGGCTGAAAATTTGCGTGACCTCTAAAGCTCGATCTAAAATTAAAAGTTTTTTCAAAGTAGAAGAGAGAAAAAAGTCGGTAGAGATAGGTCAGAAAATATTTGAAAAAGGCTGTCATCGCTTTAAAATTCCTGAAAAAGAGCTTTTATCACACCCTCTATTTTCTGATTTTATAAAATCCAAAGGCTTTAATAAAAAAGAAGATCTTTTTGCAGATCTTGGTTTTGGCAAAATATCCTTTAAACAAATTTTATCTTTTTTGCAGAAAAATAAAGACAATCAAAACAAGGATTTCATAGATCAAATAGAAATATCTCCCAGTTCTGAAAAGGATTCAGCCAAATCCCCTTTAGTCATTGAAGGAGCTGACAATGTGATGGTTCATTTTGCAAAATGCTGTCACCCCGTGGCGGGAGATCATATTAAAGCCTATGTGAGTAAAAAAAGAGGGATTGTTGTCCACAGAAACATCTGTAAAGCTTTAGATCAAATCTCATCCGATCGTTTTATAGAAGTAGATTGGAAAAACGATCAAAGCCAAAATAACGACTATACAGTCTCTTTGAGCACAGTTTGTCTGGACAAGCCAGGAACTCTCTCTAAATTAAGCGAAGCCTTTAACTTTTTTGATTTAAATATTACAAACCTTAAGGTCAATAGAGCCAATTCCCTCAAGGTTTATGTTGTATTTGACACCAAAGTAAAAGGACTGAGACAGGCAGAACAACTGCTCACCCGCCTTAGCCAAATTGATAATGTTTTAAGTGTGAAACGAAAAACAGATTTTGAGTAAAATTAAAATTTATAAGACAATCCAAACTGCAAGCCCACGTTGCCTGTCAAAGTGGTTTGTGTAGGCGGCATATGGATATGAGCGTCTAAAGAAACAGGTATTGTGAAATTTCCAAAGTTAAATTCTAAACCTAAACCGCCTCCCACTGCGCCGTGAAAAGGCGAAAAACTTTCTTTTGTCAAATTAGGCACTTTGTTAGAATACACAAGAGGCTGTAAGAGAGTCCCCGCGCCCATGAGCCAAAGTTTATGCCCATAAAATTGAATCAAATTCAGTTTCAAATTGACACTGGCTAAGGCATAATAGATTAGCAGAGAACAGCCTCCCGCCCGTCCGCACTCCTCTTCTCCCGCAGAAACCGAAAATCTTTTTGCTCCGATATTAGCTCCTAGATCTATAAAAGGATTTAAAGCGAAACCGGTAGAAAGAACAGCTCCAAAACCCAGACCGCTCATAAAATAATCTGAGGCGCTCAGAGGAGAAACTTTCATAAAATCATATTCCACTCGGGGCAGTATTCCCACTGTAAAAAAATCGGACTTGTCTTTTTCTATTTCTATTAGCTCTGGCTCTGTTTCAATAACTGGCGCTTTGCTTTCTTCTAGGTTTGCTTGCGCCTCATCTGATTGAGAAGGGATTTCATAGGATAGAACTTCTGGAGACTGCTCCATTGTTTCTTCTCCTAAATCCTCTAAAACATTTTCCTCCAAACTGTAAGAGGCCAGCTTTCGTTTAATAGCCCTTTTCTTTTTAGCCAAGCGCCTCTTTTTATCTAAAGCTCTCATGCGGGCTAATTTTCTTTGTTTTTCTCTTGCTAATTGCTTTTTAAGAGCCAGCCGTCTTTTTTTTGCCTTTTTCAACCGCTGTTTCTTAAAAGCGACTTTTCTTTTAATTTGATCGCGGTGAATGCGGGCTGACAGCGCTCTCCTCTTCCTTTCTTTTTTAAGTTCATAAAGAGCTAACTCTTTTGAGACAGGCTCTAAAAACCACTTTTTAGCAATAGAGCCAGACTTTAGGGATACAATGGCTTTTGTCTCCGCTATTCTATCCATCCTTGCCAAGCCCTTTTTATTTCCATTCAAATCAAAAACATCAAAATAAGCGCCTTTTTGAGTCTTCACTCCTTCCAGCAAAACAAGGGCTTTTTTCTCCTTTGTTTTTAAGACAACAACAGCGCCTGCGATGGGAAGAAAAAAAATCAAAGTAAATAAAAATACTGGCTTAAACATTTTTTGCTCCTTTCCGTTAAAAGAGGAATCATAAAATTTATCGGATTTGCTTAATTAAATATTTAGGTTTTTCTGTCAATAACAGATTTTTTTAAAAAACCTGTCAAAAGGCTAGAACTTGTCTCATAAATGCTGAATAATGGGAATCATATACTTGACTCGCCAAATTTCAAGGCTTTGTGGCTTTTTCTCTGAAGAAAACCGCTTTAATCGCTTAAAACTTTTACCTTTATTTTTGAATAGTAAATTCCTTGAAACCCTTATATTTAAAGGCTTTTAGAGCTTTTTGGCTAGTCATGTATATAATTCCCTGAATAATATGAAGTAGAAAAAGCCAGTTTGACCCTAGCTCAAAATTTTTCAATAGGAAAACTAAGCTCTAAACTCAACAGCAGTCCTGTTTTTACAGGCTTTTTAGCCGGCGCTGAAAATAAGTTGTCATAGACCATATACATCATAACCTGTCTTTCCACAGCCAGCGATCTTTTTCATTCTCCAAGCTCCAGCCATTTGATATTCTGAGATAAGTTTTTCTACCTCTTTCCGCAGTTCTTTGATTTTTGTCTTTATTTTCTCACACTCTTCTTTATTTGTTGTTTTTTCTAATTCCGCAAACAGCTTGCTTTCCTCTACTTCTTTTTCCCGAATATGCGCTCTTTGCTTTGCTATGTCTTCTTTTTTCAGCTGACCCGCTGTTCTTGTATCTGCGCCTTGCTCCAATTGCTCATTAAAACCTTGAACTTGTTGCTCCAAATTAGAAACTTTTTTATCGTCACAAGCTGTGAGTCCCCAAAAAGTGAAAGTAAGAACAAATAAAAACCTCATGTTTTCCTCCTTTTTTTTGATGATTTTTCATTGTGTATGACTTAATTGTTGCATATTTCTTTAAAAATAGCTCAAAAGCCTTTAAAGGCTAGCATTTTTTTACTCACAACAACAATTTAGCCTCTTTGCTTGGCTGTCAATCTTAATAATTGACAGGAGGCTTTCCCTATAGAATCTCCTTTGTTGGCATAAACTTAAATTATTATAGGATATTTACAAATCAAACAGCGTGATTTTCAAGTGAGAGTTGAGCAGGCTCTATAACACATAACGCAAGATAGAAAAATCTCTTGTAGTTGAGAAACTGTATTCTTGATATTGCTTTCTTCACAGACGCAAGATTTGAACTAGGGCCTGTCCTCCTTTGAAGAGCTAAAATTCCGATTGAATAGCTGAAAAATACGAGAAAGACCGACAAAAAAGAAAGTTTTTTTGCCAACCCCCTGCATACTGGATAAAAATCACCCAATTAAATAAAATGAAGAAAAACTGGAATCTCCTCTTTTAGCTGTTTTTTTTTAATCCCAAATAAGAAGATATGCCCTAGCTTTTTCCTTGCAAATATTTTCCCCCTCATTTAATTTAAGCCCTATTAAGACAGCTTTTAAAATTGACTATTTATAAAACAAAAGGCTCTCTTTATAAAAATATGAGATTACACCCATTCGGTTTGAATTTTGAAGTTTTTTATGGAGATTCCCGTCCCTGCCTCCGTTTTCACAAGGACAGGCTTTCACAGGGACAGGCTTTCACAGGGACAGGCTTTCGAGGGAATTCCGTCTTCCGGAGGAAGACAGAACAGCAGACTGAATTTTCAAACAGGATCCCTATATCAAAAAAACTCTTACTGCTTGTAATAGGGCAATTTCTCGCATCTTATCCTGTAATGGGGGCTGAGAAAGTCTTTCCATCTAAAGATATAAACTCCTTAATTATTCAAGTTCCCTCACTCAATTTAAAAGTCAAACAATCCAATTCTCCAAATTACACCCTAAAAGGATCAGAAGGCTTGGACTTTCAAATAGAAACAGGAAAACTCTTTATAAAATCCCAAGACTTCTCATTCCAAAAAGCCTGGTCTAATAAAAACGCAAAAAAAAGCTTAAACTTGGAAATTTCAGGCCCTTCCAAAGACTTACAAGTATTCTCCTTTGTTTCCCATATCTCTATTTCTGGTTGGACTCAACCTGTTTTTATTTCCAGTTTTAAAAGCCAGATCACATCTAATCATACAAAAGGGTCTTGGCAAATCAGCTTAAAAGAAGGGGCTGTCAATATGACAAAGCATAAAAGCCCTTTGAAAATAAAATCCCTCCAAGCCCGCCTCAACATAAATAGAAGTGAGGGAGATTTTGATTTTCAAGTCAATGAAGGCAAAATCACTGTCCGAAAATCCAAAGGCCAGGTGAGTTTTACAAATGACAAATCAAAAATTCAGTTGACACAGTTCATAGGAAGTCTTAAAGGTTTTAGCCGGCTGGGATCTATTCGGGCTGGCATTCAAGCCAATCAAGTGAATGTATCCACTGAGGAGGGGACTGTCAGGCTTTACTTTATTAAACAAGGCCCCAAAGTTAAAGCCTACACAGAAAAGGGAAAAATTTATGCGCCAAAATATTTTTATAAAAAATTTTCAGGAAAATCCACTCATGTTTCAGGACAAATGAAATCAACAATAAAAAAAGGGCAAGTTTCTGTTAAAACAGAAAGAGGAAATATATATATCAATTAAAAGGAACATGTATGGCTCAAAAGAAAAATAAGAAAAAACCAATTATTAAAAAGAAAAACAGACAAAAAAACAAACTTCCAAAAAAACAGCTGGAAAAGCTGTAAAAAGCCGCTCAACCAAAAAAACAAAAACGAG
>JAPPIY010000229.1 GCA_026914095.1 Oligoflexia bacterium | reverse complement strand
ATTGATTTCTCATTTAACAACAAGAGAGGTTCTGATAAGGTTTAAGACAGACAAAGTGATTAAAAACGAGCGCTATTTTGAAAAAAATTCAGCAGGTTATGAGGTTTTTTTGCTTCCTTACTCCTTAACAGTGGGACAGCTTTTAAAAGAGCTTAATTTGGATATGAATGAAATTCAAGATTTAAAAGTGAAGGAAGGCTCTTTGGAAGATGTGTTTAACAGCGTGACAGAAGGTCAAAATGTCTAAAAAAAATCTTTTAATAACTCCTTTTTTCTTTTTCTTTTATAGGGATATTAGCCGTGTTTTTAAGGTGAAAGTGCAGACTATTTTCGCGCCCTTGATCAGCCAGACTCTCTATTTAATTATTTTTGGCGTCAGTTTGGGAAAAGTGGTTAAAATCAGTGATCAATTTTCTTATTTAGAATTTATCATTCCAGGTCTTGTTGCGATGTCTCTTATCAACCAGTCTTTTCAAAACGGCTCCAGCTCTATTTTTTCTATGAAAATCACGGGGGAGATCATTGATATAAAAAGCACAGCCTTAAACACCCAGCAGATTATTTTCGCGATTGCCTGTTCCGGCCTGTTAAGAGGGCTGATCGTGAGTTGTTTGACCTTAGTGATAGGAGAGCTTTTTCATTTTTATTTTGAAGGGAGTTTTTTGCCCCTGCACAGCGCCCTATGGCTTGTAGTTTTTCTAGGTTTAGGCGGGGTGGTTTTTGCTATGCTGGGCTTTTCAGTGGGCATTTGGTCTAGAACTTTTGATCATATAGGGGCTATCGGCAGTTTTATTATTTTGCCTCTTATTTATTTAGGCGGAGTCTGGTTTGATTTGGACACTTTGTCTCCTTTTTGGCAAAAGTTGTCTATAATTAACCCTTTGCTGTATTTTGTAAATGGAATCAGATACAGCTTTTTGGGAGTTTCTGATATTCCTGTTGTCTCTGCTTTTTGGATTGTTTTTTTAAGTCTTTTTATGGCTTATATTTTGGCTTATCTGATGACTTTTAGAGGAAGTTTTCAAAGAGCTTTTTAATTTTGGTTTATACTGGTCTGGTTTGAAAATTTAGGAATTATATACTTCGTATAAGGGGCCTTTAAACTAAGGAAATAAAAGAGTTTTACAAGGTAAAAAACCAGAGTTAAGATAAGAAAAATGGAAAGTTAGTCTATAATTCCCAAAAAAATAAAATTTTTCTTGAAAAAACAGTTAAAAAAATATAAATGAAGGGCTGAGGTTGAAAAATGACTGTTATTAGGCTGGCTAGAGTTGGATATAAACACAATCCCAAGTATCGTGTGGTCGTAGCCGACTCTAGAAAATCTGTAAAAGGGCGGTTTATTGAGCTGATCGGGCATTTTGATCCTCTTTCAAAAGACAAAAAAGCGGTTATTGATAAGGATAAATATCAAGCTTGGGTTAAAAAAGGCGCGAAACCCAGTCAAAGAGCGCGCAGTTTATTTGCAAAATTAGGGTAAAAGTTTCATGGAGCTAAAGCAAGTTGTAGAAAATCTTATTAAAAGATTGGTGTCTGAGCCAGATCAAGTGGAGGTGCAGGAAAACCAGGGAGAGAGAACTCTGGTTTTTGAAGTCCGTGTGGCTAAAGATGATATGGGACGGGTGATTGGGAAAAGAGGCAAAACTATTGAAGCTTTAAGAACTATTATTTCCGCTTTTGGCGTTAAGATCAAAAAGCGTTGTATTCTACAACTCCTAGAAGAAGACAGCAATTAGCTTTTCATTTTGGATTCCCATTTTTTAAAAGTGGCTTATGTGTCTAAATCCCATGGGATAAAGGGAGAGATTTTTATTCGCCCTTTTAATTCCCAAGCCAACTGGCCTCAAACTCTTTTGTCTATTAAAATTGGAGAGAGATTTTTTTCTATTGAGCGCTGTTCTATTCATAAACAGGGTTTTATTGTTAAATTAAAAAATTGCAGAACAAAAGAAGAGGCGGATCAATTCCAGTCACAGCCGGTTTTTTTAGCTAAAGAATATTTTACAAGTAAAAAAGGCGATGATATTTATTTAGCTGAACTGCTCGGCTTTGAGGTTGAAGTCTCAGGCTATGGCGCGATAGGGAAAGTTCTTGAATTTCAGTCTGACAAATATCAGGATTTTTTGGCGCTTTCTTCCGGCTTAGATAAAGATAAGCCTGTTGTTTCTGATAAGTGTCGCGCTTGTTTAGTTCCCTTTGTTTTGGACTATATTCAAAAGCTGGATTTTGAGAAGAAAAGATTGCTTTTAAACTTGCCGGAAAATTTTTTAAGCCTTTTTTATACCGATCCGGTTTGATTTTTCTATTCTTTCCTCATTCCCGATTTATTGATGACAAGCCGGCAAATCCGATAGGCGGCGCTAAATCACCCATTATGTATTTCTTAAATGCGAGCGCCTGCTTTAAATTTCTCAAAAGAGATTTAAAAATGAGATGGGCTTTGACACAGAGCGACTAAAAACCGTTTTGTGGCAAAAAGCAGATCTAAAGTTTATATAGTGATCTGGTTTAGGTTTTAAGTGGGAGATTCCCGCCCCCGCTTTCGCGAGGGCATGCTTACGCGGAAATGACGGTTAGGCCGGAAAACCTAAACAGGATCACTATATATCTCTCTTAAAAACTCAAAATTACTTTTCGCAATCCTCAGTGTCTGGAAGCTCTTTTGTGACTGTGAGAACTGTCTCTAGCTGAGTGGTGTTAATACAAAGAAGATTTGTTTCTGAGTTTTCCGTGATGTAAAAAACGATTGGCTGATTGCTTTTCATTAAAACTTGGCCTTGAGTGACTTGGGCTTGATTGCTTGTTTCAACAGTTGTGCCTTCTTCACTCAGCTCAAAGTGAAGAATTTTACTGCTTTGACTAGGGGTTAAGCTTAAATAATGGACTCCATTTTGTGTGTTAAGTGAGACAGTCCCGCTCAACCCCGCAATAAGACTCAGGGGATGTGTGTCTGGCTTTGCGGAAAAGCTGATTTTTTTATGGTCAGAGGACTTAAGAAGAAAAGAGCTGTGACTTGCGCTTGGTATAAGGGGAAAAATCAAACTTTCAGCAGAAGGCGCTGGAGCGCTTGGCTTGGGAGCAACTGGCGGATGGCTTGGTGTTGCAACTATATCAGTTTTTTCTCCTAAGGTTGATCTGACTTTCGGCTTTTTTAGTTTATCTCTTTGCCCACGAAACTGGCTTTCGTCTTCTGTAGTCCAAACACAGCCTGTTGTAAAAACAAATACAAGAAACAAAGAGATAAGCTTCATATTTGCAATATTGTTGATATTTTTAAAAAATGTCAAACTAAAAGTTGGTTTAAAGTGGAGAATCTTTAAATGGATTGAATTTAGCCTGTGTTAAAAAAGTTTATTTCATTATTGAAATAAGTTTTTCGTTCAAAATCTTGAAAAAACCGCTCAAAAAGATAACTTACTATGCCAAGATTAAAGCATAGAGTGAAAGCCCTAAATAAGGACTTTTTATTTAAGAAAATATGAAAATAAAGGTCAAAAGCGCTAAGTCAAGTTATTTTTTTCTTTTTGAAAAACTGGCTTATAAATTCATAAACACTTAAAAATATCCTTTTTTTGTCTCATAAAAGCTCATGGAACCCTTATATTTAAAGGCTTTCATAGGTTTTATGCGATCTCCAGAGTATAAATTCTACTTAAAACTTAAATTTTGTTTTCTAAATACCGAAAAATATAGTTATGAGAGCTTTTTTTATTTTTTTATTTGCCGGCCTTATATTATCCTGTTCCCAAAAAGTAACAGCTCCCCAAACTTCTTTAGACGAAAGCGCAGTCTATCAATCTGTGGCTTTGAATGAAAAAAATTATATGAGCTGTAATTTTTTCGCCGATGAGACCTTTAGGGGATATATTTATCGCTCCTCTTCAAATGATAACTGCCTCCATATAGATATAACTGAAAGTCCAAAAGCGCTTTTAAGAAATGAAGATTTGTTTTTACAGATTTATCCTTTTAGAGCGCTTAAAGACGACATTGAATATGGTTTTTCTCTGCCTATTTATACAGCGCATAAATTTGATACAGAGGAAGTTTTAATAAAATCTCAGGTTATTGACACTCATCTTATCCAAGTGGAGCTGGGTTTAGAGGCCGATCATTTCTTTTTGGATCATGTTTTAGAAATTTGTGATTTGGATGAAAAATGGACTGGGCTACAATTCGTTATTTATGAGAGAAGACAAGAAGATTCAGTTCCTATTCGCATCACTAAGTTTTTAAAACCTCCTTTTTTAGTTCATCCTGAGTATTTTAGAGAAAAAGAAGGCTCTGGCTTGGCTGCCTATCATCCTTTTTTAGATTACATTCCTGAGTTTAAATCAGAGCCTAATCGCTACTACAAGCTGGCAGAGCAAGTGTGCTCTCATTTATAATGAGCGGATTCCTGCTGAAATAGACCGATCTTGTTTGAGTTTTTCTGATTTCTTGCTCCGTCTTCTCCCGGAAGACAGAGCTTCTGCGAAAGCGGAAATCCAATTGAAATAGGATTAGTATATAATTCCTGAATATTCAAAGGTTTAAAGCTGTTATTTAAAGCAAGCTGTCAAGTCTGGTTGAATTTTGTGTTTTATAAGCTAAAATTCCTTAGACCATGAAAAGCTATCTTTCTTTATTAGATAAAATTTTAAAAGAAGGGGTGGATCGCTCGGATAGAACGGACACCGGCGTCCGCTCTCTTTTTGCTCATCAAATGCGTTTTGATCTCCAAGACAGCTTTCCCTTATTGACGACAAAAAAAGTTCATCTTAAGTCTGTCATTTATGAACTGATTTGGTTTTTAAGAGGGGATACGAATGTCAAATACCTTCAAGAAAACAATGTAAAAATTTGGAATGAATGGGCGGATGAAAAAGGGGATTTGGGCCGGGTTTATGGAGCGCAATGGAGAAGCTGGAAAACCCCTCAAGGCAAAAGCATTGATCAAATCTCCAATTTAGTTGAGAATATTAAAAAAGACCCCTATTCCCGCCGGCATTTGGTTGTGGCGTATAATCCAGGGGAATTGGATCAAATGGCTTTGCCGCCCTGCCATGCTTTTTTTCAATTTTATGTGGCTGAGGGGCGTTTGAACTGCCAGCTCTATCAGAGAAGCGCGGACGCTTTTTTAGGAGTTCCTTTTAATATTGCCAGTTATTCTCTTTTAACTCTCATGCTGGCTCAAGTGTGTCATTTGGAGCCAGGAGAGTTTGCGCATACTTTTGGAGATGTTCATATTTATCACAACCATTTTGAGCAGGTGAAAGCACAGTTAGCTAGAAAGCCTTATCCTCTTCCCAAAATGAAAATCAAGCCGGAAAACAGTCTTTTTGATTATAAGTATGAAAACTTTGAGCTGATAAATTATCAACACCATCCCTCTATAAAAGCGCCTGTCGCTGTATAATAAAAAATATTAAGCTGTCAAGTTTGGACAGACAGTTAAGTTATAGTGATTCTGTTTGAATTTTCCTCCCTTTTGTCACTCCCGCGAAAGCAGGAGGCTAGCTGGAGCCTGGAAATTCGGGAATTATAGACTTAACTTCGCATGGCTCCTTTATTTATTCTGTTTTTTAAAGGTTTTGCTCGCTTCTTTTTGGTTTTAATTTTATTCTTATTTATTTCCCAGATAAACCACTCAAAACTCTTTGATTTCCTTAGTATAAAGGCTCTTTATGCGAAGTTAAGTGTATAATTTCTGAAAATTCAAACAGGATCCGTATAAGTATCAAGTTGATTTTTATATAAAGATATTCTATTTTGATAAATTATGTCTAAAAAAATTATTCTTTCTCATATTGTTGCTGTTTCAAAAAACAATGTGATAGGCGCAAAAGGAAAGCTTCCTTGGGATATTCCAGAAGATTTAAAGTATTTTTTCAGTAAAACTAAAAATAAAGTTTTGATTATGGGGCGAAAGACTTTTGAGAGCTTGGGGAAAGCTTTGCCTCATCGTCTCAATGTCGTTTTAAGCAGTCGCTCGGATTGGACAGCTAAAGGCGCTGTTGTATTTTCTAATTTTGAAAAAGCTTTGGATTATGCCAAAAAAGATGAGATTATGAGAAAATATGGAACAGAAATTTTTATTGGAGGCGGGGGAGAGATTTACAAGCAAACTCTGCCTTTAATGGATAAGCTTTATATTACCAGAATACATAAGGCGTATGAGGGAGACGCTTTTTATCCTCCCGCGCCTTTCAGTCAGTTTAAAGAAATCAGCCGAATCGATCGTATGGAGCCGGTTCCTTTTTCTTTTTTAGTGTATGAAAAAATAAAAAACCCAGCGCTTTCTTAAATGCCTCTTTTTTTAGGCAGACTTTTGAATAAGAAAGCTTTTTTTCTGACTTTTTAAGGATCGACAAAGGCTTTTGGCTGTTTCTCTGAAGAAACTGCCTTGATCACTTAAAGCTTTCCCTTTTTTTGCCTCATAATAAGTTCCCTGAAATCTATTTAAAAGGCTTTTGGAGCTTTTTTGGTAAGTTAAGTTTATAATTCCCATAATTCCAAAAAAAAGCTTGCTTTTCTTTTTTTTTTTTGTATTTAATCTAAATAACAGAGGAGAAAATATGAAAATTTTACTGTCACTTTTATTGATGGCTTTGAGCTTTCAAGCTTTTTCTGATACGGCGGAAGATTTATCGGAATCAACGGAACAGCTGAGTCTTTCAGAGAAGAAAGGCCAAAGCTTCCCTTTCGGCTATTTTGTTTCTGTAGGGACTTCTATATTATCAAGATCTACTGGTAAGCCTGCATTTTTAGAGGGAGATTTAAATGTTCTTATATCTAAAGAAACCTGGCGCTATCATGAGCTTTTTTTGAACTTTCATCAACAAATAGGAGGCAAGCTAATGCTTGAGTTGATCCCTCGTCTATTTTACTCTTTCTTTATAGCAGGGTTAAACTGGTATTCAGGAATAGGCATTGGTTTTGGCTTTCGACCTTATCATACCTATTCTGAGAATAAAAACATAGGGCAGATTTTATCTTTTAGTAGCATGACTTTTACAGGTTTGAAAGCTCCTAATATTTATAATAATTTTGGCTTTTTTCTTGAATTCAGTCTAGTAGGCGGGCTTTTCCCTTTTCATTATTCTGGT
>JAPPIY010000022.1 GCA_026914095.1 Oligoflexia bacterium | reverse complement strand
TTACTATACATAGCCACCCTAACGGATATGACAAATTTTCTAAAACTGATGATAAGAATGACAAAGAAATGTTTTATTCAATAAATCATTGGTTTGATGATAACAGACCAAATGGATCGGCTATTATGTTGCCTAGTGGAAAAATTATCGCTAGAACTGTTAATAAGAAAGGCTCATTTAATGCAATTCAAAAAGTTTCAATTGTTGGTGAAAATATCAAAATCTGGAAACAATCTGAAATAAAAGATAAAATTTCTAGCTATGGCTTAAAAGTTTCTCAAACTTTTGGAAAAGGAACTTTTAAGCTTTTAAGAGATTTAAAAGTTGGTGTGGTTGGGTGTTCTGGAACAGGAAGTATTATTGTTGAGCTTTTAGTGAGAAACTGCATAGGACAATTGATTTTAGTTGATCCTGACATTATAGAAGAAAAAAATCTTAATCGTATAATAAATGCAAAAAAAAAGGACGCTAAAAATAAAATCCATAAAGTAGAATTACTTAAAAAATCCATTTTAGAAATAGAAATAGATACAAAGGTAGATACTTATATTAAAGATACTAATAATAAGGAAGTTATAGAAGCCTTAGCTGATTGTGATATTATTTTTGGTTGTGTAGATTCAGCGATAGGCAGGTATCATTTAGAGAGTATAGCAACAGCGTATTTTATTCCTTATTTTGATATTGGAGTTTATCTTGAAGCTGATAGTAAAGAAGGGGTAAATCAAGCTGATGTTGCTACTCATTATATACACCCGGAAAACAGCAGTTTAATAGAAAGAGGAGTTTATACAAGTGACCAATTAACTTCAGAAGATTGGAAAAAGAGTGATAAAAATTATTATGAAAAAAATAAAATGACAGGCTATTTAAAAAATGTTGAAGAAGATCAGCCAGCAGTAATATCAGTTAATATGCAGGCAGCTTGTCTTTCATTCAATGACTTTTTAGCTCGTCTACATGCGTTTCGCTTAGATGACAACTCAGAATTTGATATTCAAAAGTTTCAACTCGTTCAAGGATATTATTTAAATGAAAAAGCCGGAAAAAAGCCTTCCGCGATTTTTAAGAGATATCTTGGAATGGGAGAAAAAAGTTTTCTTATTCAAAAATTAAAAGGGAGTGATAAAAATTAAAAAAATTCTTCTATCAATACTTAATTTATTTGAGCGTTTAAGGCAATATAAAACAAAATGGGTGGAAGATTTGCCCGAACAAACAAATAAAAATACAATTTATATAATAGGAGGTCATGAACACCCTTTTTATGCCGCTGTTACTTGTCCAAAAAAAAAATGTAAAAAAATCATTCACTTAGAGATTTCCAAACAATTTAAAAAAAGATGGTCTATTAAAAAAGAGGCAAGTGGTGCTGTGTCCATTACTCCCTCTGTGCATGTAATTGATTCTCCTTGCAGGTGTCATTATTGGATCAAGAATGGACATATAATTTGGCATAGTTTACCACCTTTATTTGTTCCAAAAAGTAATATAACTTTATAAAGTTTTTTAAATAGAATACCATTAAAAATATAATTCCTTGTTAGATGATGGGTTAAATCTGTAAATTTATAATGTTTGACTTTTATTAAGAATAATATACCATATGAAAATTATAAAAGGAAAAAATATATGGGACGAGACTTAACACTATATCCAAAAAACACAACAAAAGAAAAACTTAAAAACTTCATTGAAGATTTAAATTTTATACCTTGCAAACATCTCTGGGACTGGCCAGAAGGAACTTTAAACTACAGCTGGTTTGAACAAAAGGATTTTCTTTCTATAGATGGTGTAAGTGCTGATATATATCCAGTTGAAAATAATAAAATTAATGACTTTTTTAAAAAACAAGATCCTGTTAGAACTTTATATAATGGGCTTGTGCCTATGGCTGTCTCAGTTTTTGAATTTTTCTTTTCAAAGGCATTTTGGATTGTCCCTAACAACTGTCCAGTTTTTAGGGACAATCCATAGAGAGTTTAAAAATGAAAGTTTAGAAGATATAAAAATGGAAATTGATAATTATGAGTCTGATCGTGATGAAAGTTTAAATTAAGTCGTCATTTCAGTCTGTATTTCGTTTAATCTTCAAAAGAAGTATAAACGCAGAAAGACAAGAAAGAGCCAAAAAACACTCCTTAAAGCCTCAAATAATAGGAAAGCTGATTTGTTCCAGCTTGGAAGGACAAAACCCGAAAGCAGAGGCTTTCATTTTAACCAAGTCAATGGCTTATTTTACCTCTTTGAAAGACAAGTCAAAGCCCAGCTAATTCCTCTCATGTCCCGCCCAGTTCCGCCAGTTCTTGCCTGCGTCTAAAAATTCACGCGTAAAATCACGCGTGGAGTTTCTTATCAAAATTACCTAATTCTGAAAAATTTTTCTATAAAATCCCTTCTTCCTATGCTATAAAATATTGTTATTGAAAATAATTTGATGTAAAAAGCAAAAAACAAAAAAAATTGCAAAAAAAGCCCGTTATAGCTTTTTTAAGGGTTATTTGATTTTTTTAACATTAAGCCAGATTAACATGTCAGCCACACCACAAACAAAAGAAATTTGGGATATTATAAAAGAAAGCCAAAAAAATATAAAAAATCTATCTGTTGAGATAGACAAACTACGAGCCATCCAGAAAGAAGTAGGTCGGCAAATGGACAAGCTTTCTGCTGAAACCAACGAGCAAATGAGAAGGACAGATAGAAAGCTCGACAAACCTATTGGAGATACAGGAAACTATTGGGGTCCGCTAGGAGAAGATCTTGTCAAAGGCAATTTAGCTCAAAGATTAAGGGAAAGAGGTATTAAAGTAGAAGGTGTTATGACCAATGCAAAATTTAGAGGTATAGAGTTTGATATTATTGCTGTCAATAAAAAGGAAACTGTCGTTGTGGAAGTCCAAGCCATTTTAGACCCTTCTGATATAACAAAGTTTAAAAAGAATATGGAGCGGTTTAAAACTCTATGGCCAGAATTTAAAGGGAAGACAGTTTATGGAGCTATGGCTTTTTTGCTCAAGGCAAACAGGCAAGCGGAAAGTTTAGCTGAGAAGCAAGGTTTTTTTGTGATCTCTGCTACAGGTGATGTTATTATCAAAAATGAAAAAGACTTTAAGCCTAAAGTTTTTTCTTAGTCAGACTTTCTATAAATCTAATGTCAAAATTCTAAAACATTTTTTATATAAAAGACAAAAAGTTTTTTTCACTTACAGAATTAAGACTTGTTTAATTTATAACAAAAAATCAATATATATTAGTTCTTATTTTAATTTAGATGAAATCTATTTTGTATAGGAGATTCGATAATAAAAAACCTGACATTTTTTTATTAATTTCTAATTATTAAACAAAGATATTGTTTGTTTATTACATTTTTGTTTTGCTAGATCAAAACCTTTGATTGATAAAATAAAAAATCTATTATCAAAAGAATAAATGCAAAAATTTTTTGCGAAAAAAGAAAAAAAATTGTTGGAACTTTCTATCATAAAGGTTTTTGATAAGCTTCATATCTTTTGGCTATTTGCTCACAACGAATTTTTATAAAGTGAAAAAGCTCTTCATCAGATTGAAAGTTTGCTGGTGTAAATAGATCAATTCTTTTGCCTTTTGTTATGTTCTTAGCTTTTTTCATTATATTTTCTTTAGCCTCCCCGGGATTATATACACCTATAGTCATTCCTCTTCTTGATTTCACAAGTGAAAATGCTGGGATATCAGTATCTCCGTCACCAATATAAATCATATTCTCAAATGGACACCATTCTTTTTCTATTGGAACTAAATCATCTACTTTATATTCTGCTTTAGGTAAAAAACAACCTTTACAAATCTCAAAGTAAAGCTCTCGTTTTTGTCGTTTTATCCATGCAATAGATTGGAATATTTTTCTTAACTAAGCCTTTTTTATCTTTGATTGTTTTATATCTGCATCCAAAAATTTTTGTTATAAAATCAGAAGATTGATGATGTTTAAAAACAGCAGATACTAAATCTTGTAAGCCTGCTGTTATAATAAAATGATGTATTTTTATATTGTTGTCTTTAAAAAGTTTTTTGTTAGATAAGTTTTTTATTTCTTTAAGAAATTTAGGAACATTAGAGTAAAATTCTATTTTATGAGCTATTAAACTACTAAACTGTTCTTCATTTAGTTCTATTTTCTCTTTGTTATCATGGTATATAGCTATTTCTAGTAATAGATGCATCCAAACAGGGGCTTCACTTGTTGAAATAGAATCTATCGGAGCTTTAGAATCTACTCCAGATATAGCTTTAACTTCATTCCAAAAACCTTTAGTTTCATTTCCTAAGAAATAACGAATGAGTTCAGTTGTAGAATCTTGAGGAGTGAGAGTTTTATCAAAATCCCAAACTATAGAAATATTACTCGATTGTTTTTCGTTTTCTGTCAAATTCTTCCCAGTTTTTTTGTGCTTCTGAATCAGCCCATACTTTTTTTCTAAGTTTTTCAATACGGGCGTAATCATAGTGTTTTTGAGATTTATCAATGGCTCTTTGTTCATTTTTCTGTTTTTTATATCTTTCTTCCATTTACCCCTCCTTTTTATACAATTTTTTTATTTATTTAAAAGTTCAATCCAAAACTCAAACAAAACTAGATGATCTTTTCGTTTATCCCTTTTTACTGGACCCATTGCAAGATATTTTCTCATTATACAGTGCAAAAATCAATGTTCAAATCTTATCTTACATAAACTGTCAAACAGGACATTAGACTAAAATTGCTTATTCTACACTTAAGGAAGTATTTAAAGAAGGTTTTAAACTCACTCAGCCAAGATGAGCTAGGAGCAGAACAAGAGTATGGGAAATAAAAGAGGAAGAAACAACACAATAAACTATTTGAATATTTTTATAAAAAGTAAGTCTGTTAATAAAAGTTTTAAAAAGCAAAAAATCGAAGTTAAAAAATTTATGCTTTATTAGGTGTGAGCAGTTGCTGAACAGATTGAAGATGACCTGCTCACATCCCTGCCCACAGGGTGAGCAGGGTAAAAGGAGCTTAAGTTTCAATTTCCCTCAACCTGCTCACACTGAAAGCCTTATGTTTAAAGGAGTTTTTAAGAGTTTGGAATTTAAAAGAGAGTTCGGGAGTTCCTCTGCGAAACTGACCACTCCCACACATCCTTTAGTGAGAGTGGTCAGTTTCGGAGAGGAACGAAGGAAGTAAGTTTAGTTGTAGTGTAGTAGTTAAGTTTAAGTGTAGTTTTAGGTAAATGGATTGGGATGATTTTTGGCAGGCTGTGAAAGGCGCGGTATTTGAGTGGAAGTTTGTTTATTATTTGTGGATTTAGTTTTAGTGTTTATTTTTATTTGGAGTTTTGTTGTTTGTCGGTTTTTTGGTCTGAGTTTTTAAATTGTGGGTTTTCTTTTATTTAGTTTGTTATTGGATAAAAGCAGGAGTTTGAAGAAGAGGAAGAAAAAGAAGAAGTTATTTTTTTGTAAGATTTGAGGGTATAGGGTGAGAAGAGAGAGACTAAAGGGGCAGAGGAGCTTTCACAGCCTGCCAAAAATCATCAACAGAAAGGAGGTGGAAGAGCGGATTTTTAAAGATATAAAAACGGCTATTATGACAGGTCGTCTTTTTAAACGCTTGTTTTGTAAGTAGATTAACAAGTTTGTAAATAAGAGCAATATAAGCTTTTTAGAGGAGTTTTTTAATTAAAGCTTTTCTTAAAAAAAGAAGTCATTAAACAAAGGCTCAAATACAAGTGAGTTTTGAGTCTTAAGTAGGAAGGGGGGTTGTATGAAAAAAATAAATAAGAAAATTAAACAATTAAATCTGGAATTTCAGACAAACAATTCAGTAAATAATTCAAGGTGTCCAAAGAGCTGGACAAAAGAATCTTCAAGCGTTAAATTAAAAAAGTCTGATAGTAATATCAGTCAGTCCAACAGGGACATGCTCTTTGACAATTTAATAACGATAGAGGAATTAGCTGATTACATTGGAGTTTCTCAAAAGACGATAAGGAACTGGGTCGCTATGCGATCAATTCCATTTTTGAGAATAGGAAGAAAAACTTTTTTTTGTTTTGAGAAGTTAGACAAATGGTTTCAAACAAAGGAGTTTGAACCATGTCTATAACAAAATTAAAAAAGAAGAATAACAAAGTGTTTTATTACGCTCAAATTTATGTGAGAGGTGTTAGGTTAGCTTTTAAATCTTTTGAGAGCAAATCTTTAGCTCATAGCTGGCACGATAGAACAAAGGAAAAGCTATTAGCTGATCCAAGAGCTTTAAGAAGTGAGAGCAAGAAAAGAACTTTACTTGAAGTTATAAAGCTTTATAAAAAAGAGAAGTTTCCTTTTTTAGCTTTCTCTTCAAAGCAAAGCATTTCTGGCCGGTATATGTATCTAACAGACAGCCCTTTAGCTAGGATTAGGATGTCAGAGTTAAACTCTTCTCATATTGATCTGTGGATTGATTGGTTAAAGAATCATCCAAAAGTAGATCACAATAAGAGAAAGAGCTTTGTTGAGGAGTTAAAAGTTTTAGGTCATATCCTTCACTGGTATCATCATTATAAGGATTCATCTTTTATTGTTCCTATAGTGAGAAGACATAGGACTATGTGTTTTTACAAAGAAACAGTATCAAGACGGCCTGATTACTATATGAAGCCAGAGGAGGTAAGAGCTTGGATAGACTGGATGAAGTCTAACAAGAGAATGGACGAAGTGTTTTGGAGATTAGCCAGTTTTATGGTGCTTACAGGTGTCCGTGTGGGTGAAGCCTGCGGGTTAAAGTGGGATGCCATAGACTTAGAGAAGGGCTTAGTGAATATTTTTCGTGTAGTGGGCTGGGATAGAATATCTAAACAGCCTTTTGTAGTAGAAAGAGCTAAGACGAAAGAATCTCTAAGGACGCTTGTTCTGCCAAAAGAGCTTATCCAACTGCTGAAGGAGATAAAAGCTGAAAAGCCTGAAGAGGGGTTTGTGTTTTTGAATAAGAACGGCAAGACTCCGATTTATACTTCAATAAGGTATGCCTTTACGAAGGGATTTAAGGCTTTGGGGCTTCCTTGGCGAGGGACGCATATATGCCGTCATACCTTTGCGACAATGGCGTTATATG
>JAPPIY010000026.1:2745-7186 GCA_026914095.1 Oligoflexia bacterium | reverse complement strand
TATTACCTGCGCTCCCGCCCCGCTACAAACATAGCAAAAGTAACAGTCAACGGCTCTCTCAGTAAAAACCAGCTCTCTAAAAATTTAGAAAACCCTGAAACCTGTGAATCATGCCAATAAACAAGGAGGAATAACCAGATGATCTTAAACCCCGGCTTAGAACTCAGCTTAAGGCCTATGAAATACCCTATTTTTTATGAGATGTATAAAAACGCCATAAAAAACACTTGGACAGTAGATGAAGTGAATTTTTCCACAGATATATCAGATCTCCAAAACAGGCTCACTCCCAGTGAAGCTTTTTTAATTAACAGATTAGTCGCTTTTTTTGCCACAGGAGACACCATTGTGGGAAATAATTTGGTTTTAAATTTATACCGCCATATCAACTCGCCGGAAGCCCGAATGTATTTGGGCCGGCAGCTTTATGAAGAAATGTTGCATGTGCAGTTTTATCTTACACTTTTAGACACTTACATCCCTGATATGAATGAAAGGACACAAGCTTTTTCAGCTATTAACAATATTCCTTCTATTAAGAAAAAAGCGGATTTCAGCTTTAAGTGGATGGACACTATTTTTAAGCTGGAGAAATTAAATACAAAAGAAGATAAAAAAATGTTCTTAAGAAATTTGATTTGTTTTGCTGGAACTATTGAAGGCTTATTCTTTTTTGCCGCTTTTGCCTATGTTTATTTTCTCCGATCTAAAGGGCTTTTAAATGGATTGGCGGAAGGCACCAACTGGGTTTTTAGGGATGAAAGCTGTCATATTGATTTTGCTTATGCGGTTATTGATGTCATAAGGGAAGAAGAGCCTGATCTCTTCAGCTCTGATTTTAATGATCAAATTACAGCTATGTTTCACGAAGCCATTGACTGTGAGTTAATTTTTGCCAGTGAAATTTTAGAAAACGGAGTCAGCGGTTTAAGCTTAAAGGATATGAGAAGCTATCTGCAATACATTGCTGATATTCGTTTAGAAAGACTCAATATACCAGGCCCCTTCAAATCTAAAAATCCTTTTGACTTTATGGCCTTGCAAGACACACAAGAACTGACTAATTTTTTTGAAAGAAGAGTGGCGGCCTATCAAAAAGGAGTTAAGGGAGAGGTCAGTTTTGATGAAGCTTTCTAATCAACCAGAGAAAGTATTTTACAGGAATGCCTGAAGGAATTATCAAGCGGCCGCGGCTCTCCGGCTCCTTCAAATAAAGGCTCTCCATTATTTATATCATAAAATTCCACATAAGGAAAAGAGCCTTGATCTCTCTTATTTGCATGCCAACCGTTTTGATTCTGAAGTTTGCGCAGTTCACGAAAACACACCCGTTTAGGTTCCGGCTCTCCATGGCGAAGAGTATCGCAAACTGTCTTTCCTTGCATTTTTAACTTAAAAAAAGCGGCAGAAGTCAAAACACATTCTCCAGCCTTTAATGTCAAAGGAGTCTCCTTATACTCTCTTGTCACATATTCCTGGGATCCATCCCCCTTTATGATATACTCCCGAAATATTCCATCCTGACCCATTGTCCCTCCATCGGATCTTTCTAAAACTCTTCCAGCCTTTGTTCGAATCTTCCCCTCTTTAACGAGGACAACTGTTATCGGCTGGCCTGTTTTATTATAAAAGATACGATCGGTTTGCGCCCAGATCGGCGCTATCATCTTTTGTTCAGATATAGGGGACCACATGGAACTGCCATTTTGTGGAGATGAGACGCTGGGATTAAAGCTAGGCTGATGGGGCCTTCCAGCAGGCAAGCCTGGCTGGGGCTGAGTAGGACAACCCAATAAAGTCATCGCAAAAAATAAAATGACAAAATGTAAATTCATTACAACTTCACTAAGTTTTAACACAATTTCCTATCTTAATACAATTGATTATATATAAAATTAACGCAATACGCCAAAAAGCCTTATAAACTACTGAGGAAAATTAGGGCTTTAACAGTGAGAGAGTTGAAACTCCTTTATTTTCAATTACAGGCTTTTCAGCTTGGCTTTTCTCTGTCTTGCGGGAACTCTTAAAACTCAGGCTCAAAGGTTTTTATAAGATTTTTGCGGTGTCAGATATATATACTATCTTGTTTGAAAATTTCAGGCTTTAGAATAGATTCTCGCTTTTGCGGGAATGACGAGAAATTGGAAAATTTCAAACAGGATCGGTATAGTTCTCGAAAATTCAAACAGATGGGTCTAATCTCTTTTTATGGGCGCGAACTCAGGAGAAAAAATAAAACGGCGCTGAGTTTTGAGGCTCAGCGCCGTTTTTCATCACAATTTATTAAGGCTCCCGCCTATCAATTACTTTTGGCCTGTCGGTCGTTCTGCTTTTTTAGGCTTTTTAAAAGGTACTGAGTTGTCCCAAATGCTCCGATTGGTATATTTACATTTCCAGCCCTGTTTCTGTTTCTTGGCCATTTCCAATTTCAAGGCATCTGTACAAGGATCAATTTTTTTGTGATTGTTTTTGCGATCAACTTTTTTACTGCCTTCCTGTCCGGTCTGTCTGCTCTCTCTGTGATCGCCAGTTTGAGACCAACATACACGCATAGTCAGTTTATCATAATAAGAAAACAGAAGCTCTTTAGCTCTCGCTCTGCCAATGACAGCATTTGGACCAAAATAAGAAGAATGATCCTCGCTAGCTTGCGCATACAATTTACAAAAGCTTATGTGAAAGCCACTGTTGTAACAACTATCCGGAGAATTTCCATCTACTTGACCCGCGACATCTTTTGCTGAACCATCACCAACACCGAAAGGAGGAGGAGAAGGCTTAGGTCCCTCCTCTATGGGTGGTAGTAGTACCTCACCATAACCATAGTTCATATTCATAGAATCTCTTTGAATATGATATTTTATTCTTTCTTTGCCTTTCGAGCAAACTGCTCTTTCCATTGTCGGAAGCGGGTGATAAGAACAAGAGCCGTTATGCCCTGGCGCTGGAGACAGCGCGTGAGACAAAACCCCTCCTAAAGACCCTAACAATAGGGCTAAGCCCATTTTTAATATTTGATTCATAATTTACCTCCTTTTTATTTAGTTTCTTATAAATCCTATAAGAAGTATCGGAAGACCTTCCAAAAAACTTTAATTTTTTTTTTTTTTTTTTTTCTGAATTTACATGTAAGCTATTGCAATTACTTGGATTTTTATATTCACCTAAAAAAATTGTTGAAAAGAAAATGGATCAAAAAACTCAAAAAGTCTTGCAAAAAAATTATTCAAAAATGGGGAATTATATAATATTTAACACAGCATAAAATTTTTGAAAAACAGCAACCATTAAAGACAAACTTAAAACTCAAACAGAATCGGTATATATTGATCAGGTTTGAGTTTTCCGCTTTTAGTGAGAGATTCCCGCTTACGCGGGAATGACGGTCAGACTGGAAAACCTAAGTATACTAATCGTGTTTGAATTTTCCACCCTTTTGTCACTCCCGCGTAAGCGGGAGTCTAGCCGGAACCTGAAAACCTAAACAGAATCGGTATAGCTTTACTATATATTATAAAAAAAGCTCTTATTTCTTTTTAACAAAAGGAAGAAATAAAAAATCCCCATTGGATCTCATCTGATAATTTTCAACATTTGTTTGGACAACAGAAAGCTCTTGGTCATGCCATAAGGGAATGACAACAAATTCCTCAGCAATTAACTCTTGAACCTTATCATAAATTTGTTTTCGCTTTCTTTTATCTCTTTCCTTAAACCCCTGTTCCAACATTGCATCTAATTTTTTGTTTTTATAAAAGCTTCTGTTCCGGCCCTGAGGCGCTTGGCTCTCACTGTGAAAAGCCACGCGGTAAATATCGGGATCCACCACTCCCACCCACTTCATTAAAGCTAAATCAAAAGCTCCTCTCCCTATGTCTTTGTAAAAAGCCCCCCACTCATTCGTTTGAAGAGAAATTTTTAAACCAGCCTTGCCGATTTGACTGGCTAAAACTCTCGCCTTAGACACTGTGTCAGAGTTATTGGAGCAGTTTAATTTAAGCTCTAAGCCGTTTAAATTCATTTGATTGATAATATCCTCTGCCTTTTTTAAATTAAATTCAGGAGGTTTTAAATTTTTATTAAAAAAGTAATTGCTGGGATTGATGAAAGAGAGGGCTGGCGCGGCATAGCCATACAATTTGTATTTGATGATCTCTTCTCTATTGACAGTCAGAGACAAGGCTTTCCGAAGTCTTTTTTCTTTTAGAAAATTATTTTTTAAATTGATAAGCAAATAAGCGGTGGAAAATCCTGTTGAAGAAAACACCTGAAAATTTTGACTTTGCCGTTTAAATTGAGAGATTTTACCTAAAGGAATCACAGAAGGAGCTATATCCATCTCTTTAGAAAGCATTTTTTGAGTTCTGGTCAAACTGTCTCTTATAATCTTAAAAGATAGATATTTTATATTGGTCTGGTTTGAATTTTGAAATTTTTT
>JAPPIY010000026.1:0-2735 GCA_026914095.1 Oligoflexia bacterium | reverse complement strand
GTTTCCACGAGGGCAGGCTTTCGCGGGAGTTCAATCTTTTAGAGGAAGACGGAACAGATTGGGCTGAACAATTCAAACTAGATTGAATATTTAAACAGGGCCGATATAAATCTTCATTGTTTGTTTTTCTTTTTAATAAAATCTGTCTAAAATCATTTTTCAAAACTGTCCAATCTCCTGTCCCCATAGGATATTTGTTAAAATCCCCTTCGGCTGTTAATATTTCTTTTTTCGGCAAAATTTTTAACACTGGCAGATCAGAAGAAATAAAAGGAGCTTGAAAAGCTTTTAAGTGAATTTTAACTATAAATTGCAAATCATGTGTTTCTCTCTTATTTAAAACTTCAACTGATTTGATATTTTTAAAAGCAGAATAAAAAGGAGAGCGTTTTTTTTTAAACTCTTCAAAACTAAATAAAATATCTTCTTTTAAAACCGGTCTCCCATTAGAAAATTTTAAATTTGGTTTAAGCTCAAAAGTCCAAGTTAAATGGTTAAGCCTCCAGCTTAGGGCTAAGTCTGGCTTTAATTCCCCCTGATTTCCCTGTTTGACAAAAGAATTAAAAATGAGGCCAATAAGACGCATGCCATTGGCGGAAGTGGCTTTTCTGGGATCCAAAGTTTGAGGCCGGGAATCCAAAACCACAAATAAAGTGTCTTTTGCCGGCTCTTTAACAGAACAGGAAACCAAAAATAACAACAATAAAAACGGAAACCTCATAAGCTCTCTATAATATACAGAGCTGTTTTAAAGCAAGCGAGATTAAAAAAACTTATGATAGACCGATCCTATTTGAAGTTAATTAGACACTGTGTCAGAGTTATTGGCGCAACTCAATTTAAACTCTAAGCTGTTTAAGCCTATTTTATTGATAATATCCTCTGCCTTTTTTAAATTACATTAAGGGTTTTAAATTTTTATTAAAAAGCAACTGCTGGGGATTGATGAAAGAGAAGGCTAGTGTGGCATAGCCATACAATTTGTATTTGATAATCTCTTCTCCATTAACAGCCAGAGACAAAGCTTTACGAAGTTTTTTATCTTTTAGAAAGTTATTTTTTAAATTGATAAGCAAATAAGCGGTGGAAAATCTTGTTGAAGAAAACACCTGAAAATTCGGGAATTATATAATTAAATTCGTATAAAGAACCTTTAAACTAAGGAAATGAAAGAGTTTTGAGCTGTTTATTTAGAAAATAAATAAAGATAAAATTAAAACCAAAAAGAAATAGAAAAAGCCTCTAAAAAACAGAACAATGCAAAGTTCAGTTCATAATTACCGAAAATTCTGATTTTACTGTTTAAATTGAGAGATTTTATTCCAAAGGAAGCACAGAAGGGGCTCTACCCGTATGTTGAGGAGTTTATAGGCTGAAAAGCCTGATTCTAAAGGCTTCTCAAAAAAAAACGGTTTTTTTCTCAAATAATTTGACAGGTCAAAAGTGGTCGCTCAAGTTAAAAATTTTTATTTGATCCGCTTGACAAAATAGGAGCTGTATGTAAGGTTTTTGTCTCAAAGGTAAGGAAAATTTATGTTTGCCATTGTCAAAATAGGAAATCAGCAGTTTAAAGTAAAAGCGGGGGATTTTATTCGCGTCCCTTTTCAAAATCTTTCTCAAGGGGATAAAATTGACATTCCAGTCCTTGCTTTTGGAAGTGACAGCAACATGGTTTGTGACAGCTCTAAGTTAAAAAAATCTAAAGTGAAAGCGGTTTTTCTTCGCCAGTCTTTAGCTAATAAAATTATCGTATTCAAAAAGAAAAGAAGAAAAGGCTATAGACGCACTCAAGGACACAGACAAAAAATAACGGAGCTGAAAATTTTAGAGCTCCATTCTCCTGACGGAAAAGTTGCTAAAGCAGAGCACAAGCCTTCTTCCAATAACAAGATAAAAAGTAAAGCCAAGCCAACGGTTTCCAAACGGGCAGAGAGTTCTCCTAAAAAAGCGACAAAGCAAGCAGTTAAAGCAAAAACTCAAGAACCTGCTAAAACGACAAATAAACCTGTTGTTAAAATCAAAACTCAAAAACTTGACAAAACGATAGACAAATCTGCTACTAAGGCAAAAACTCAAAAATCTGCCAAAACAGAGAAACAAATCCAATCTCAACCTGTTCAAAAAAGTTCAGATGATAAAACATATAAAGAAAATTCAAATTGGAATAAACTCAATGAAATGAGATGCTTATTAATCTTTAAAAAATTAGAAAAAGAAAATTTTCTTCCTAGAGGAAAACAAGCAGAACTCTGTAAAGAAATGGCAAATATACCAAATATAGGTTTATCTGAAAGCACTATATCAGCTAAAGTTAGCAATTATAAATCTGTTGCAGGACAAAATAATCCTTCAAATCACTCAAAACCTACAGAAAAAATTTATGAGTTGCACAAAGACACTTCTATTAAAGACTTGGAAAGCATAATAAAAAAAATGGAAAAACAAGCTAAAAAAGGAGACTGATCATGGCGTCTAAGAAGGCTTCAGGAAGCACGAAGAACGGAAGAGACAGTAAAAGCAAACGGCTGGGGGTTAAGCTTTTTGGAGGGCAAAAAGTAAAACCGGGAGCTATTATTGTTCGTCAAAGAGGCGCTGTTTTTCTCACTGGTAAAAATGTAGGCTTGGGAAGAGACTTTAGCATTTTTTCCCGTGTTGAGGGTTATGTCAAGTTTGAAAGATTCAATAAACATAAAACGAAAGTCAGTGTCTATAATACCGCTTAAGCGCCTATTATA
>JAPPIY010000226.1 GCA_026914095.1 Oligoflexia bacterium | reverse complement strand
AATCAAGTTGGCTGTAGCTATTATACCTATTAAGGCATTTATGAGACGAACTCTAGTTTAGGTCTCTAATTTTGCAAAGTAATTAAGGTTTCGGCCTTTGTTCTTGCAGTCAATTCCATAGCCAATAATGAAGCTTTCTTGTTCCGCTTGGAAACCTCTAAAGTCAATCGTTGTATTCTTAAGCGCTTGAGGCTTTGCTATTAAACAGGCTGTTTTTAGGGATTGAGGCCCTCTCTGTTGCAAGATTTTTTTTATAAAATTCAAACTGTATCCATAATCCGCAATACAATCAATCAGCAGAACTTGCTTTCCTTTAATCGGGGTTCTCACATCTAAGGATAAAAAAGCCGAAGAGTGGGCCTTTTTTGACTGGCCGTAAAAAGACAGAGAGCAAAAATCACATGTAATATTTTGCTCAAGTTGTTTTAGCAAATCCGTGTAAAAAATGAAAGCCCCTTTTAAAATTCCAATGGCCACTGTCTCACTATTTCCATAAACTTGGTTGATTTGATTGGCTATTTTATGAACTTCTTTTTGTATCTCTTCTGATGAGAATAAAGGAGATAATTTCATAGGCTTTATTTTAAGGATTCAAAATGATAATTTCAACAAAATTTTTATTTAAACGCTATATAATTCCCGAAAATTCAAGTTATATTTTTTAATTGCTATTGTTTAAGTTTTTTTATAGCTTACTTAGACTGGTCTGGTTTGGGTTTTGAGGCTATTTGTTCCGTCTTTCTGGGAAAGGCTGGGCTTCCGCGAGACCTGTCTTTGTGGAAATGGTTGCGAGGAAGGAGAATCTTCTAATAAACTTCAAAACTCAAGCCGTATCAGTATAAATAAGAGGGAGGATGATATGTTACATAAGAAAGCTCCTAGCTTGGATTTGCCAGCTACAGGAGGGAAGATTGTCAATTTACAAGGTTTAAAACAGTCTGTCGTTTTATATTTTTACCCAAAAGATGATACTCCAGGATGTGCTAAAGAAGGGGCTGATTTCACTAAACTTCATAAAAAGTTTCAAGACTCAGGAGCTGTCGTTTTTGGGGTTTCTAAAGACTCTATTTCCTCCCATGAAAAATTTAAAAAGAAACAAAAATATTCTTTTGATCTTATTAGCGACGAGCAGGGAAAACTTTGTGAGGCTTTTTCTGTCTTGAAAGAAAAATCTATGTTTGGAAAAACTTATCTGGGAATTGAACGAAGCACTTTTTTGATTTCTGCTGAAGGAGTTGTCCAAAAAGAATGGAGAAAGGTAAAGGTAGAGGGACATGCTGAAGAAGTTTTAAAGGCTTTAAAAAATTTAAACTCCTAATACGGGTTGTGTTCGGAAATTCGGGAATTATAGACATGACTTCGCACAAAAAGCCTTTAAACTAAGGAAATATAAGGGGTTTCAGGCTGTTTATCCAGAAAAAAATAAAGAGATAAAGTTTCCTTAAAAAGAAATGCAAAAAGCTGATAAAAAAAAAGCAAGTAAAAGGAGTAATGCGAGGTCATGTCTATAATTCCCGAAAATTCAGTGGATTTGTTCCGCCCCTGAGGAAAGACAGAACCCCTGCAAAAACTTTGCCCCTGTAGAAACGGAAGCGGGAATCTTCGGAAAAAGCTTTAAAATTCAAACAGAATCAGTATAATTGAACAGTTTATTTTTTAATCTTTCTTTTTTAACTCAAGCTTAATGTTTGATAATTTAAAACATCCTTTACACACCCCTGTTTTATTACAAGAGTTGTTGTCTTTATTTTCTTTAGAGAAGCCGCCTCAAAGTATATTAGACTGCACTTTTGGAAGAGGAGGGCACAGCCTTGCTTTTTTAAAAAAATTTCCCCAAACTGTTATTTTAGCTTTAGATCGTGATAATACCGCCATTGAATTTGGATTGACTCTTAAGGAGTTTAAAGAGAAAAAAATTGAGCTGTTAAACCAAAATTTTTACGAGTTTCCCCTTACTTTTAAAAAAAAACAAACTTTTGACTTGGTTTTAATGGATTTAGGCGCAAGCTCTCCTCAACTGGATAATAAGGAAAGAGGTTTTAGCTTTTATAAAGAAGGGCCTTTAGATATGAGAATGGACCACAAACAAACTCTTACTGCCAAAGACATTATCAACCAATATAGCAAACAGGATTTGGTCCGGCTTTTTAAAACTTATGGAGAGATCAGGAATCCTTACAAGGTGGTTTCAGATATTGTGACGCAAAGAAAAAGAAAAAAAATTGAAACCACAAGGGAGCTGGCTCAATTAATACAAAAACATTGCGGTTTTTATAGAAACAAACACCCTGCGACGACTTGGTTTTTAGCTTTAAGAATAGCTGTGAATGAGGAATTGACAGGCTTGGAGCGCTGTTTGAAGGCTTATTTGGATTTATTAAAGCCAAAGGCTTATTGGGCGGTTATTTCTTTTCATTCTTTAGAAGATAGAATGATAAAACAAGCTTTTCGGCAATTTGTTAGAGAGGGAAAAGGAGCGATTTATAACAAAAAAGTGATTCAAGCTCAAAAAGAGGAAAGACAAAAGAATCCTAGAAGCCGAAGCGCTAAACTAAGAGTTTTTCAAAAATTTTGAGCTGTAGAATTTTGTAAGCTTGAAATTTAGAAAACAGTCATTTAAAATTCAACTGCAGGATAATTAACTATGGCCTTTTATAATAAAAAAGAGTTTAAGCCTTTTACCAGTCTTTTGATTGTTTTGCTCACTCTTTTTGTTATTGCCTTTTTTAAAATTACATTGAGGCGGTTTAGTTATGCTTTATATCAAGCGACTTTGACTTTTGATAAAGTTCAAGACGAATATTATTCTAATGTAACTGTCTATGGAAAAATGACTCAGACAAAAAGATTAGAAAATTTGGCGAAAAAACACGCTTTTGATTATAAAAAGCAAGGACAAATTATACAAGTCATCAATGGAAGAGCTACTGTGATTGACTAAAATATTTTGAAGAAAAAACCAGACTTTTTGTTTTAATTAAAATCTGGTATAAATGCAACTAGGTTTGGAGAGACTGCTATGTTTAAAGGCCAAATAATCAGTCAGCGCATCTTTTTTGTTGTTTTTGTTTTTGCGGTTTTATGGTCTGTTTTGCTTATAAGAAGCGCTTGGCTACAGCTGATTCCTAATTCAAAGCTCTCAAGACTTCAAGACAAATTGTTTGAAAGAACTGTCACCTTAAAGCCCCGGCGGGGAAATATCTATGATCGTCATAATAAGGAGCTGGCTATTTCAATTCCCTCTCAATCTTTATTTGCTGACCCCAAACGAATGAAGGAGCCTTATTATTCTGCTAAAAAACTAGCTCAGCTTTTCTGTAAGCCAAAAAGTTTTTTTTTGAAAAAATTTTTAAATAAAAATAAGCGGTTTGTATGGGTTAAAAGGCATTTGAGCAAGAGAGAGCTGAAACAAATTAAATCTTGGAATTTAAAAGGGCTTTATTTTCTTAAGGAAAGCAAAAGATTTTACACCCATGAAAACTCTTTATCTCAGGTTTTAGGATTCACAGGAGTAGAGGGGCAGGGGCTTGAAGGGATTGAAAGACAATATGAGGATATTTTAAAGGGGGAATCTCAAAAAGTTTTGATACAAAGAGATGCAAGGGGAAGGCCTCTTTTTAGGGACTTTTCTCCTTTTATTTCCAAAGTGAGTGGCTATGATGCGCACCTGACAATAGATAGTGATTTGCAGTTTTATTTGGAAAAGGGTTTGAAGCAAGCCATAGAAAAATCTCAAGCAGAATCAGCTATTGGTTTAATATTGTCAGCGGAGACTTCAGAAGTTTTGGCTATGGCAAATTTGCCTAACTATAGTTCCAATCAGGCCTTAAAGGCGCCAGCTTGGATACGCCGCAACCGAGCGATTACCGATATCTTTGAGCCAGGAAGCACTCTTAAAACTTTTACTGTTATATCAGCTCTTAAATCTGGAATTAGTCCGACTCAAGTGTATTCTAGTCAGGATGGCCGCTTAGAGATAGGCTCAGCTGTTATTACTGAAGCGGATTCGAAGAAAAAGTTTAGAGCTTTTTTGAATTTATCTGATATTTTAGCTTTTTCCTCTAATGTGGGGGCAGGCTCTATTGCTTTGGGCATAGGAGATAAGAAATTAAGAAAAACTTTTAAAATTTTTGGATTTGGCAAGAAGACAGGAATTGATTTCCCAGGAGAGGCAAAAGGGCTTTTGAGAGAGCTTCCATGGAGGGAAATAGAGACAGCGACAATTAGTTTTGGACATGGAATAGCCAGCACGGCTTTACAAGTTGCAAATGCGTACACAGCTATTGCAAATGGAGGTTGGTTAAAACAGCCTGTCTTAGTAAAAAAAATTAGAAATCCCTATACAGGAGAGGAAAAAGCTTTAAAAGCTAAAAATTTAAAGCGAGTTTTAACAGAGGAAGAGGCCCGCACTTTAAGTTTGATGTTAATTTCAGTGACAGAAGAGCATGGAACAGGAGTTTTAGCTAATGTTCCCGGGTATTTTGTAGCCGGAAAAACAGGGACGGCTCAAAAGGTAAATTTACAAAACAGAGGTTATAAAAAAGGGGAATATATCAGCAGTTTTGCCGGCTTCATTCCTGCTCATAATCCTAAGTTTGTAATTTATTTAATGATAGATGGAGCGAAGGATAATTTTTATGCTTCTTCATTGGTTGCTCCTCTCTTTTCAAGGGTGGCCTCTTATGCTGTGAGGCAGGCGGGCTTATTACCCACTGTATTAGAAGAAGAAAATATAGTTTTAACTAGCGCAGGGGATCGCTCTGGGAATTCTCAAAAAGAGTCAATTAAAACGAAATGGCTTTTAGAAAAAGAAAGAAACTCTAATATAAAAAGTGATTCGTTTATTTCTCGTTCCATTACAAATATTGAAAACCAAGGTTTAACAAAACACAATCCTTTCTTTATTCATGATTTAAAAGGTTTAAGCTTAAGACAGATTCTCAAGCAATTAGATAATAAGGATTTAAGGGTAAAAATTCAGGGTTCTGGCCGTCTTTTAAAGAGTATTCCACAAGGGGATAAAAATGAACACATTATTCTTATATTTGGTTGAGATTTCTCGGCGCGATAGGGCTATGAAATTATTTTGTGTATGTTTGAGTTTGAGTTTTGTTGTTTCTTGTATTCATAGACTGCCTTCGCCTTTTTTAGAAGAGTCTCAATCTGTTATAAATAAACAGATAAGGGACATTACTTTTTGGCCATTGAATGGTTTAAGTTTTCGTTTATCAGAATTAAAAGAGAGAAAAGCTTTTGTGATCGTTATGAGGGAAAAGGACTGCCCCATTTCAGAGAAATATGGAGGCCGGTTAAAAGCAATGGAGGAGGAATACTCTAAAAAGGGCATTCAGTTTATTTATGTGTATGTGGGTCAAGTTAGGGTTCATGAAATGGCGAGAGCGGATTTAAAGAGTTTTGGGTTTAAGAGCTTTTATGTGGTGGATCTAAAACAAAGAATTATCAATATTTTATCTGCTCAAACAACAGGAGATGTTTTTGTTTTAAATTCGGATAGAAGGGTGATTTATAAAGGGCCTTTAGATGATCAGTATCATGTATTAAAAAAGGCTTTAAAAGCTAAGAATCATTATGTGAGAGAGGTGTTGGATAATTTACTGAGTGGAGAGGAGATAAAGCCGAGAGAGTTGCCGGCGCCGGGATGTATTATCTCTCGCCCTGTTCTGCCTTCGGCGGTTTATTGGAAAGATGTAGCGCCGATTGTCCGGAATAAATGCACGAGTTGTCATAATCCAAAAGGGATAGGCCCTATGAATTTTGTAAGATATGAAGATGTTGCTGGCAGAGGAAGAATGTTTGAGCATGTTATAAGGAATGATTTAATGCCTCCCTGGTATTTGGCGGATAATTTGGAAGTGGAGTATGATAACGATTTGAGTTTGGGAGTCAAAGAAAAGGCTTTGTTATTGAAATGGGCGAAGACAGGTTTTAAAAAAGGAAAGGCTTTTCAGAATCGGATTTTATGGAAGGAGAGGAAAAGAAACTGGAAAGCGGATTATGTGATTAGCTTGCCTGAGAAAGTTGTGATTCCAGAGGAGGGTTTTTTATATCATTACTTTGTAATAGATCCGAAATTCAAAGAGGATAAATGGATTAAGTTTATTGATTTTGATATGAAGCCAAAAATTATTCATCATGCAAGGGTGCTTGTGTTAAAACCAGGTTTTCAGTTTAAACAGAAATTTTCGTTTTTTGAGGTCAAAGGAAATGCTCAAGCGGTTATCACTCAAAATAATTCATTACTTAGCAATGCAGGTTTTGATAGTGAGAGAAGGGTAGATGTAAAGATTCCCTTTCAATCTAAATTGCTGGTTGAGATACATTATGAAGCCCAAGGAAAGAAAATTATAGATGACAGTACTCATATAAATATGAAATTTTATAAAAAAAGCCCTGAAAGCCAATATGTGGAGCTAGTTCATTTTAAAAACCCGGAGCAAATTTGTATCCTTCCTCAAGAATCCCATTTTTATATTAAAAAAACTGTAAAATTGAAAAATAAAATGGATTTTTTACAATATTTATCTCCTCACATGCATTTTAGAGGAAAAAGAACAAGCGCCTTTATAGTCGATACTAAAGGGAATCGGAGAAGAATTTTTGGACTTGATCCTTGGTTAGCTTCATTTGAAACTTCCTATAGGTTGAAAGAGGCAATTTCTATTCCAAAAGGCTCTGTTTTAGAATACAACTGGTGGTTTGATAACAGTGAAGATAATATATTTAACCCCGATCCTAATCAAAGGGTGTTAGGTGGTTTAAGCCGAACAGAAAATGAGATGGCTGAATATTATTTATTTGTCCGTATTCCTTCTAGTTTGAATTTTGAGTCCTATTCTGATTCTTTTTCTTCTCAAACAGAGACGCGGAAAATAAAAGATATTGAAAGAGCTGTTCAGAATTGTGTCAGGTGATATAATTTAATATAGGGACCGGCTTAATTGTGTCTATAATTCTTTGAGAGCCTTTATTTACAATAGTTTCAAAATAGAGGTTTAGCCATTTGCCAATTTTTATAAACCCAATCAATACCGGCTCAAGTTCTGACTAAAAAGCAATTTTATAACATTTAAGAGTGAGTAGAAAAAATGACTTTTTTTAAAAGCCATTTCATGTATTCTTGGTATAAAAATCTATCTTAAAACCGAATTTGTTTAAATGTGTTTGATTAAAAATCGTTTCCGCCATAATAGAATGCC
>JAPPIY010000137.1:3280-7268 GCA_026914095.1 Oligoflexia bacterium | reverse complement strand
CTAAAACACAGTAAGCGGCAGCATGAGACTTATTAAAGCCATACTTGGCAAATTCAGCCATTAAATCAAAAAGCTCTTCCGCTTTTTTAAGATTGTAAGATTTTTTTTTCGCCCCTTCTAAAAACCGATTTTTTTGCTTGGCCATAACAGAGCGAATCTTTTTCCCCATAGCGCGTCTTAACACATCGGCTTCTCCATAGCTATATCCAGCAATTTCAACAGCAATTTGCTGGACTTGCTCTTGATAGACAATAATTCCATAAGTTTCTTTTAAGATAGACTCTAACTCTGAAAAAATATACTTCACAGGAACACGAGCTTTTTTTCTATTCAAGTAATCGGGTATCATATTCATAGGCCCAGGACGATAAAGGGCGTTGATTGCAATAATATCTTCAAAACAAGTGGGTTGAGATTTTATAAGCAAATCTGTAATGCCAGCTCCTTCAAACTGAAAAATGCCCACAGTGTCCCCTCGACACATGATTTCATAAATACCGCTGTCTTTTAAAGAAATTTGCTGGGCTGTAATATCCTTGCCCCTTGTTTCTTTAATCAAACGAAAAGTCTCCGCAATTTGAGTGAGAGTTTTTAAACCTAAAAAATCAAACTTCACCAAACCAATTTTTTCCGCATACTTTAAGTCATATTGAATCACATTCTCCCCATCAGCTCCACGATACAAGGGGGCATAATTGAGAATAGGATTGTCCGCAATGATAATTCCAGCGGCATGAATTCCAACATGACGAATCAAACCTTCTAATAAAGAAGTTAAATGAATCAGCTCAGCCACTTTAGGATCTTCGTCCGCCATTTCTTTCAAACGAGGCTCTTTTTTTAAAGCCTCTTTTAAAGTAATGCCTAAAATGTCAGGTATTAGCTTAGCAATTTGATCCACTTCCGAATAACCTAAACCTAAAACCCGCCCCACATCTCTAATAGCCGCCCGCACATTCAAACGGCCATAAGTCACCACATGAGAACTGCAATCCGAACCATATTTTTGAGTGATATACTCTATCACCCGAAAGCGGTTTTCCTGACAAAAATCAATATCAAAATCAGGCATGCTGATTCGCTCAGGATTCAAAAATCTTTCAAAAATTAAATTTAAAGGCATCGGATCCAAGTCTGTAATACCCAAACAAAAAGACACTAAAGAGCTGGCTCCCGAACCTCTTCCCGGCCCCACAGGAATATTATTTTTTCTAGCCCAATGAATAAAATCATAGACAATATAAAAGTAACCATTAAAGCCCATACCACTGATAATTTCCAATTCATATTTTATTCGCTCCTTATACTCTTTCTCTTTTTGAAGAGAAACATCTTCCCCTCTTAAACGAGCCTCTTTAAAACGATTCTCTAAACCTTTATAAGCCAGCTTTTCTAAACTCTCTCTTCCTTTTGCTGTTTGAGGCAAATGATAAATCAAGCGATTTTTTTCATCTCTAATTTTAAAGCGAACCCTGCATTGATTCGCTATTTCCACCGTGTTATCACAAGCTGTTTGATAAAAGTCAGACGAAAACATCTCCCGCATTTCTTTTGCGCTCTTAAAATAAAACTCAGGAGGCCCTAAACGCGCTCTTTCTTTATCATATAAAGTCCTGTTGGCTCCAATACAATACAAAACATCCTGAGTAACAGAATCTTGCTTTTCTATATAATGCGCGTCCCCCCCCATCACCAAAGGAAGAGATTTGCTTTTTGCAACATCCGCTAAAAAGTCATTATAAGCCGAGCCATCTGCCGCCCCTTTAGTTTTCAACTGCAAGTAAAGTTGCGTCCCAAAAATTTTCTGTAAAGTCTCAATTTCTTTAACCGCTTGATCCTTTCCTTTATTATGGAATAAATAAGGCGTTTGCCCTCTCATTCCGCCTGTAAACGCTATCAAGCCTTCTTTGTATTTTTCTAAAAGAGCATAGTCTGCCCTGGGAAGAAAATAAAAACCCTTTTGATTGGCCTCTGTGTTGATCCGACACAAATTTTTATAGCCTTCCAAGTTTTTAGCCAAAAGAACAATGGTCTTATAAGATTTAGAAGGATCCCGAAAACTATGACCTGCTATTTTTTCTTTTTTGCTCTTATCTTCCACATAATACATCTCACAAGCTAAAATAGGGTTGATGTTTTTCTCTATGGCTGTAAAATAAAATTCCAAAGCTCCAAACATATTTCCATAATCTGTCAAAGCGACAGAGGGCATTTTAAACTCAACACACTTATCTATTAAAGCGGGTATCGTTGAAGAAGCCTGCAATAAAGAATAATGAGAATGAACATGCAAATGAACAAAAGACATTGTTACTCCCACTCAATAGTTCCCGGCGGTTTGCCAGTAATATCATAAACCACACGCCCTACCCCAGAGACTTCATTGACAATTCGGCAGGATAAGTTTTGCAAAAAATCTTGAGAAAAAGGAAACCAATCTGCTGTCATGCCATCCTTAGAAGTGACCGCGCGAACAGAAATAATTTGCTCGTAAGAGCGGCTGTCCCCCTGCACTCCCACTGTTTTTAAGGGCAGTAACACACAAAAAGCCTGCCAGATTTTATTATAGAGATTGCTCTTCCTAAGCTCATCGTGATAAATGCTGTCAGCTTTTCTTAAAATTTCCAATTGAATGGAATCCACAGGCCCTAGACACCGAATGGCCAAGCCTGGTCCAGGAAAGGGATGCCTGCTTAAAATCTTTTGATCCAGCCCTAAAGCCTTTCCCAACTGTCTCACTTCATCTTTAAACAGCTCCCTTAACGGCTCTATCAATTTTAAATTCAAATTTTTTGGCAAGCCTCCCACATTATGATGAGACTTTATGGTTGCGCCACTGCCCTTAGGCGACAGGCTTTCTATCACATCCGGATATAAAGTCCCTTGAGATAAATACTGGCAGTCTTTCATCTCTTTTTTAAAAATATCAATAAAAACTTTTCCTATAGTTTTTCTTTTCTGTTCGGGATCAGAAACCCCCTTTAAAGCTTTTAAAAAATCCTCTTCCGCTCTAACCCCTTTTATGTTCAAATTTAAAGACTTGTAAATATCTAAAACCTCCTCATACTCCCCCTTTCTTAAAAGCCCTGTATCCACAAAAATACAGTTCACTCTATCAGAGCCTAAAGCCTGAGAAAGCAGAACCGCCGTCACAGAGGAATCCACACCTCCGCTTAAAGCGCAAAAAACTTTTTCCTTTTCTGGAACCTCTTGTTTAATATTATCTATTAGATTTTGCTTAATAGATCCTACAGACCAATTTCCTTCTGAAGATTGACAGTATTCACTGGCAAAAAAACGCAAAAGCTTTTCACCCTGTTCCGTATGACTCACTTCAGGATGAAATTGAAAAGCCAAAACTCGATCCATACAAAAAGCTGTAATTAAAGACTTTTTATCTTGAGACAACAATTGAGCGTTGGAAGGCAAAGATTGAATCGAGTCTCCATGACTCATCCAAACTTTTTGTTTTTTTAAGCAAGGGATAATTTCTTTTTTCCAATCAATTTCATTATAACCGTAAGTTCTTTGAGAGGCTTTTAACAGCTTTCCGCCTTTTTGAAAGGCTATCAACTGCATTCCATAGCATATTCCCAAAACAGGAGCTATTGACACAAGCTCATCCACTGATCTTTTAGGGGAATCTTCAGCTAAAACAGAGCTAGGCCCCCCGCTTAACACGAGGCCTAAAGGCTGCTTAGATTTAATGTTTTCTAAACTTTCATCATAGGCCAATACTTCTGAATAATAACCCAGCTCCCTAAATCGTCTAGCAATTAACCAAGTGTATTGAGAGCCAAAATCTAAAATTATAAAGCCTTTCTTCATACTATCTCAGCTTAACTTCTAAAAGGCTGTCTCCTATTAAAATTCTATCACCGTCATTGATTTTAGCCCTTTCAACTTTTTGTTTATTCAATTGAACAATGTTTGGGTATTTTGTAATGAAAAAAATATCCGCGCCTTTAGGAAACAGAGTAAAACACTT
>JAPPIY010000137.1:0-3270 GCA_026914095.1 Oligoflexia bacterium | reverse complement strand
TCCAGGCGATTTTCTATCAAAGACCGGACAATCCACAGAATGACGGCCAAAAAATCGCGGGCCATAAGATAAATAATAACTTTGTCCTTTTTGAATCCCATATAAAAATTTAACTTCTACACTTTTAAAAAAGTTTTTTAAAGCCAAAGGCTGATCTTTAATGCTTTTTGCGCTAAGCGATAAAAATTGAGACCAGGCCTCTTCAGGAGTCTTTATAAACTTCAGCTCAAACTCTGTAGAGCCGATAGTAAATTTTGAGCCTTCCTCTAAAATTGACTTTATAACTCTTTTTTCGCCTATAAAAATTTTATTTTTTGAATCCTTATCAACAATCATGATTTTACCGCTGGAATAGATTTGAATTTCGGCATGCAAATCAGAAACTGAGGGGTCTTTTAAAATAATATCCCCAGAAGATCGGCCTATTCGCAAGCCATTTCTAACTTTGAAAGCTTTGCCTCGGACAGGCCCGGTTAAAGCTTGAAGGATAAATTGCCCCATAATTCTTTCTAATCTAAGATTTTTTAAGCCCTATCAAAAAAACCCCTTAGACTTTACCTCATATTCCCGCAAATTCAAAGGCTTTTACAAGTAAAATAAGCCAGCGCATTATTTACAAAAACCAGCCCTTAGACTGCTTTAAGCTTTTATTTCTTGATCCTAGCTAAAGATAAAAATTAAATAAGGGGAAAAGATTCAAGGAGGAATCATGAAAATTGAAAGGAAACAATTAAAGGAAATTGAGTTTTTATTTAAACAGTCCGTGCAAGGCCTTCACCTGTTGTTTGATGATAATGAAAAACTGATTGATATTTTAAGCCGGCCCACTCAAGAAAAAACTTTTTTTGACTCAAAAAATATGCGTAAAATACAAGAAGTTTTTACAGGTTTAATCTCCAAAAAAAGCTTTAAAGAAAAGCAAAATTATTTAAATGGCTTAACTTCAGAAAACTTTGAGATTTTGGTTCGCACTTACTTTCACATTTTAGATAACACCATTTCAAGCCAAAATAATACGATACATTGACTTATTGACGCTAAAAAGCTATACTTATACCAATTTTGTTTGAGTTTTTCTGGAGATTCCCGCCCCCGCTTTCGCGAGGGCAGGCTTGCGCAGAGGAATGACATTTAAGAAAATTTGGACAGTTAAGTCTATAATTCCCGTTTTTACAAACAACTCCGGCTTTTCTATTATGGGAGCCTTAGTCGCCTCCGCCATCGGCCTTATTGTCCTCATAGGCATCACCAAATCCTTCGTCCAGATGAACTTTCAAATCAAACAAGCTCAGCAAAAAACTCAAAGAATTAGCCTCATCTCTCTTTTAGGAAATCATATCAATGACCCCGGCCACTATATACTACAGACATGCTTCCTCCCATAGGTATATTCCATGGTAACCCCGCTCAGAGTCAAACTCTGAACAATCACATAGCCAATGAGTTTTATTAAAAGCGCCATCAAAACTAGGAATTATAGACTTGACGGTGTATAAAGAGCTTTCAGACTAAAAAAATAAAAGAGTTTCAAGAGGTTCATTCAGAAAATAGTCGTCCTCGTAAAGATCAGAGAAAAAGCTCTCTTATTCAAAAGCTTGCAAATATTTTTCCTTTAAAATAACATTTTTATAAATAAAATTAAATAGTTAGGACTTTTTTAGGGACAACTAATTATAAGTCTGTTCAATTAAAGAAAGAAAAGTCAGACTAATATGGTTTTAAACAAACTGGTCTAAAAATTGAGAAAGACTGGTTACTTTGACATTGTCTTTTATAGTATAAGCTGTGTCCACTGGAGCTATGAGATATTTCTCTTTGGCTTTTACATCTTCTACAGCCGTCCAAAAACCTTTTTCCACCACTGGAGATTTTCCCGCTTTTATTTCAATAGCTATTCTTCGGATTCCTTTAATCATTAGCAAATCTATCTCTGCTCCTGAGCGGGTCCTATAAAAATAAAACTGCCAGCGAGGCAAAGAAGAAATAATTTGCTCTAAAACAAACCCCTCAAAAGAGCTTCCAAAAACAGGATGGCTAAACAGCTCATTCATAGTATCCACTTTAAGCAGAGAGTGCAAAAGACCGCTATCCCGAATATAAACTTTAGGAGATTTTACCAGTCTTTTTTTTAAATTTTCTGAAAAAGGCTGTAAAAGGCGAATCAAAAAAGTTTTCTCCAATATATCTATATAAGAATTAACTGTATGAGAGCTGACCCCTAAAGAGCCAGCTAGTTTTGAAGAGTTTAAAGTTTGCCCATGGCTATAAGCCAGCATGTTCCATAAACGCCCTATAGCAGTAGGAGGAATGCGAAAGCCTAGTTGAGGAATATCCCGCTCCAAAAAGGTTCTGATATAATTTTCCCTCCACTCTAAGCTGGCGGTTTCGCTCCTGCCTAAGAAACTTCTAGGGAAGCCTCCTCTCAACCACAACCGCTCCCGCTTTTTTGCAGAAAGCTCCAATAAAGTGAAAGGACTCATCTCTAAATAAGAAATCCTGCCAGCGAGGCTCTCACTGCTCTGTTTTAAAAGATCTCTCCCCGCGCTCCCTAATATTAAAAATTGTCCGTTTTTCTTTCTCTCATCCGCTAAACTTCTTAACAAAGGAAAAATCTCAGGATACCTTTGAACTTCATCAAGACATATTAAAAAGCTTTTGTTTTGCTCAAAAAAGTATTCAGGGGCGTTCAGTTGGTTTAAATGGCTGGGCTTTTCTAAATCCAAATAAACCCCTCTGGAATGTTTGTTAATAATCTCTTTTGCCAAAGTGGATTTGCCAACCTGCCGAGGCCCTAACAAAGCCACAACAGGATAATCTTTGATATTCTGCCGTAATTTTTTCTTTAAGGATCTGTTTATATAACCTGCCATATTTGAAGTCTAACTTCAAATATGGCAGGTTGTCAAATTTAATAAAAGAAACTTTTTTAAAACCAGTTGGCTTGCCTTATAGGCTTTTAATAACTAGCTAAGTCTATAATTCCTCAAAATTAAGAGCAATCATCTTCAAAACTGAGTCCATTTTATTAGTATATAGTCGTCCCTGAAAAAGTCCTAACAGTATAAGACGATAGGCCAATCTAAAGATTTGAAAAAGATAGAGGAATTTAAGTTATCAGCTTCTTAAAAAAGATCAGGTCTTGGGCGGGCAATTCCCTCTGATTCAAGAAAAAATAAAGTTTCTATTTATTTTAGCCGAAACTAATATAAAGGAGACTAAATGAAAAATCTACAGCGCGCTCAATTTTATTGCAAACTTTCTTTTTTGAAA
>JAPPIY010000166.1 GCA_026914095.1 Oligoflexia bacterium | reverse complement strand
TCTCAAAACAATCCTGAGAGTATCACTCCAGCGGACTCAAACACAGCCAGCGGCTCACCCATGGCTTTACCGCCAATTTGGACGCAAACAAATTATGTTTTCCAAAACAAGACAGACAGTCAAATATCTATTCTCACTGCTCTAAGTGGCGGAAAATACGCTCCTAAAGTTGTTCTTAATACCGGAGAATGTATTTACATCAATTATCTGCCTTTTAGTCTGGTTTATGCAAAGTTTATAAAAGCCGGCAAAGGATTGATTTGCGGTCCCTGCCTTTACAATAAAGACTGTGAACAGGCTATCTGCTCAGACAAACTAAACCCTATCTATCAGAATTTCAAACGCGATACAAACAGCCCATTTCCCTATTTAGAGGTCTATAACATAACTGACTCCGATCAAATGCTTACAGCAGGAATCCCCCTGCCGCTCCCTGCGGATCCCGCCCTAAAAGCCCATTGGAAAAAGAAATGTCAGCCTTCTCTGCCTTCTTCCCCGCCAGTTAAGAAATAATTAAAATTTAGACTAACAATTGAAAAATAATATGGTGGCCCTCTTAATTGTGTAGATTTTCCATTAAAACCCTTTATTTACAAGGATTTCAATCTGTTTTTAGGTTTGGCCCGATTACCCTTCCCTGTGTTTTAAAAGAAAGCTTTTATTTATGCGAATTTTAGAAAATTTTTGAAAATTTTTTGCGCAGTTAAATGGCTCACTATAAGAAATAATAAAAAAATTGGGGTATTATATATTTAGTTAGCCATTAAGAGCCTATAAAATCGGGCAACCCAAAAATTTTCCTTAAAAGCGAGTTTGTATTTCCGGCAGTGGAAAGAAGAAGACAAAAATTCTTTTAATCTCACACTTTATTATTAAATCTTGTTTTCTTGTCCAGCTTTTATTGAATGTTGGGAAGATACAACTTAGTTTTGAGAAGAAGGTTTTTTTTAAGCTGTCCTTTAAAAGCAATTTGAGAATCTAAAACGCAGTCTTCTAAAACTGAATCCTCTAAAAAACAAACTTCACTTCCTATAACGGCAGAACCTTGTAGTTTTAGAAAATCAAGACCTCGGACACTTTTAGGCAAAAGCAAAGGATACCCTAATTTTTGACTCAAAGTCTTTCCATTTTTTAAACCCACTTTCTCATCACTGGGATCAAAACGGTTAAAACAGCTTTCTAATATACTTTTCACAGCTTTTTTTTTAACTTCATTTGAGTTTTGAGCTGACAGATGGATTCCCGCTTTCGCGGGAATGACAAGAGCAGAGGGATTGACAGGAGCAGCTGAAACATTCAAACCAGACAAGCCAAATTTATTGCTTTCTTCTACTAAATCTTTTTCTTTCAACTGGTTTCTGGTCGTTTTATTTTGCTCCCCATTACACTCTAAACTTTTAGAAGGCTCTCCCGCCTGAAATAAACAGTCCAAACAAAATTTTGAGGATTTAAGATAAGAGGCCTTATCCCCCGCTTCTAAAAGAACAGCCGATGAATCCACATAAACTTTTATCCTCTGCATTTTTAATAGAGGATTTATAAAGTCTTGAAACAAATCAAAAGCCTTTTCTTTCAAACTATCTAACAAAGAGCTTTTAAATAAAGCCAGCCCTGTCCAAGTAAAAGGGGTGAGATGGCTCCATTTACAATGAGCTAAATCCTCTTTTGAGCCTACAAACTTTAAATTCAAGTCTCTATCACACCATAGAGCCTTTTTAGAGCCTATATCTTTATAAGGAATGACAAAAAACAAAGCAGACAACCCAGCATTAAAAAACATCTCCTCAAAAGAATTTATATGGTCTTTGTGGGAGGGGAAAAATAAGCTGTCTCCATTGATATAAACAAAATCTTCTGTTTTTTGCAGGTCTTTTTTTAATTGATACAAAGTTCCCGCTGAACCTAAAGGCTCTTCCTCAAAAAATAAATTTGTTCTTTGATGAGCCTGGGATAAAGAGCGAACTGTGTTTTTCAGCTTTTCGGGAAACAAATGAGAGTTTAACAAAAAATGAGAGACTTTCAGTTGCTCCAAGTAAAACCAAGCAAAAGACAGCAAAGGCAGATTTAAAAAAGGAAAGCTGGCTTTAGGGAGACTGTAACTGTAGGGCCTCAATCTTTTAGCCTTTCCTCCACAAAGAATAAGCGCTTGTTTCATATTTCCAGTCAAACATTTTACACCTTATAAGTCTATTTTAAAACTATACTAATCTTGTTTGAAAATTCGGGAATTATAGACTTAACTTCGCATAAAGAATCTTCAAACCAAGGAAATGAAAGAGTTTTGAGCTGTTTATTTAAAAAATAGGTTCATGACACTTTAAGCTATGTATGATAGTAGCTAAAGTATTGAAATGATTGGTAAAAATGGGTATTTTATCCGTTCCCGAATCTCTGAGAAGAAATTTAGGGAAATTATTAAACTCTTTGCAGGAGATATAACAGCCAGTCAAATAGCTTTATTTTCCGGTGTCAGCAGAAACTGCGTGAATAGAATCCTAAAACAAGTGAGAATAAGAATTGCTGAATTTTGTGAGCAAGAAAGCTATTTTGAAAAAGGAGAGATAGAAATGGATGAAAGTTATTTTGGAGCCAGACGAATCCGGGGAAAAAAAGGAAGAGGAGCTTATGGCAAAACGGTTGTTTTCGGCATAAAAAAGAGAAAAGGTCAGGTTTATACTCAGGTGATTAGAAACTGCTCAAAAACAGAGATTTTGCCTCTTATAAGCTCAAAAATCAGCAAGAAGACTACTGTCTTTACAGATGGATTTAAGACTTATGATAGTTTAGTGGATTTGGGTTATAAAAGACATTACAGGGTTCATCACGGAAAAAGTGAATTTGCTAAAAAAGAAAAGAGGATAAGGAATCATATCAATGGGATTGAGAATTTTTGGGGAATAGCGAAAGTGAGATTTTCCAAGCTCAGAGGAATGAATAAGGAAACATTTTATTTGCATTTAAAGGAATGTGAGTTTAGATTCAATCATAGACAGGATGATTTGTATAAATTGATATTAAAAATCATCAAAAATAAACCTCTTAAAGTGTCATGAACCTAAAAATAAATAAAGGATACAATTAAAATCAAAAAGAAATAGACAAAGCCTTTAAAACTCAGAAAATAAAAGGATTTCTATCGAGTAAAAAACAAACAGGATAAGGCAAAGGACAATGGGAATTTAAATATATCCACTCTTGTTTGAATTTTCAGGCTCCAAATAGACTCCCGCCCCCGTTTTCACGAGGACAGGCTCTCCGCTTTTGCAGGAGTACTCAAACAAGAGCAGTATAAAATCATTTTATGCGAGTCCGTTGAATTTTGAAGTTTTTTCTGAAGATTCCCGCTTGCGCGGGAAAGACAGTTAGGATAAAAAGTCAAAGAAAGGCAGTTAGGATAAAAACTCAAACAGGATTGGTAGACTTCACTCTAAATTTTTAAAGAAAGCAGGATAAGGAAAATGACAACACACACAAAAGCGCAACTGATTCACCAAGCTTTTTTAACAAATAAAATCACTCCTGAAGTGAAACAGGCTGTTAAAGAAAGTTTAAAAGCTCTTGATGAGGGAAAAGCCCGTATTTGTGAAAAAAGAAATGGAAAATGGCAGGTAAATGACTGGTTAAAATCAGCTATTTTACTTTATTTTAAAATTGCGAAAATGCAAAAATTTCAATCAGGAGATTTTAATTTTTTTGATAAAATTCCCCTTAAAAAATGGAAAGGCAATGAAGGCGTTCGGGTTGTCCCCCAAGCTCTTGTCCGCTATGCCAGTTATGTGGCAAAAAACACCGTCCTTATGCCCTCCTATATCAATATAGGGGCTTATGTAGACGAAGGCTCCTTAATTGACACATGGGCCACCGTAGGCTCTTGCGCCCAAGTTGGCAAAAATGTTCATGTTTCCGGAGGGGTGGGGCTGGGGGGAGTCTTAGAGCCTATCCAGGCTCAACCTGTTATTATTGAGGATCATGTATTTTTAGGAAGCCGATCTATTATTGTAGAAGGAGTTCAAGTTTGTGAAAATGCCATCATTGGAGCGGGTGTGGTTCTGACAAGCAGCGCAAGAATTCTAGATGTGACACAAAAAAAAGTCAAAGAGTATAGAGGCAAAATCCCTAAAAACTCAGTCGTCATACCCGGCGCTAGAAGTAAAAAATTCCCTGCGGGAGATTATCAGGTTCCCTGCGCTTTAATTATTGGAAAAAGATCAGAAAAAACAGACAAAAAAATCTCACTCAATGACTGCTTGAGAGATTTTAATGTGCCTGTATAAAAGCTATCTTTCAAATACTTAAAGGCTTCTGCCACAGAGGCGGCTAAAAGCGCTTTGTAGAAACTTATAATATAAATCAAGGCTTAAACGAGTTCGGCCCCCGTTTCCACGAGGGCAGGATTTGAACACAAAGCGACACAAAGGTCGCTTTGTGGCAAAAAGCCTATCTGAGCTTTTAAGCCTGAATCTGTCTATTTTTTATATTATAAATTTCTTCCCTCTCCCCTTGAACTTTTATATAAAATTTGATAAATTCAAATTATGATACAAGTTTCACCGTCTGCCGCAGAGCACATTCAAGAGCTTAAAAACAAGGAAAACATCCCAAAAGAAAAAGCTCTTAGGATTTCTATAAAAGAGGGAGGCTGTTCCGGCTTCTCCTATAAATTAGACTTTGACAAAAAAAAGTCTGAAAGCGACAAGATCTTTAAGTCTAATGGCGTCCCTCTTGTTATTGAAGGCAAAAGCCTTCTTTATATTATGGGCATGACTTTAGACTATGAAGGAGGTTTGAATGGGAAAGGCTTTATCTTTTCAAATCCAAACGCTAAGGACACCTGCGGCTGTGGAACTTCTTTTGGTGTTTAAGCTGATTTTTTTCGATTTTTTAACAGTCTTAAGAAGTCAAATCTATCATAATAAGTAGATATTAAAGGAAGTTTAACCAAAACTTTTGTCCATTGAGTCACTTTCTCAATCCTAACTTCTCCGGCGTGGGCTTGAATCACTTTTTGAACATAAGATAAGCCCAGCCCCCTTAAGCCAAATCTTTTACTAAACAGGGGATCAAACAGCTTTTTTACATCCTCTTCCTCAATGCCATGTCCATTATCTAAAAACTGAATAGAAACCCAGTTTTTTTGCCTCAAGCAATAAATTTTTATGGCGGGTTTTTCCTCATTCTGCAGAGCTTCAAAAGAATTAACTAAAATATGCTCAAAACATTTTTTTAAATACAGGGGCGCGCCCTTAATTTTAAAAGAATCAAAGCCTTCTATGTCCAACGCCAAATTGTCTGGCCTTTTTTTATGTGCCTTCATATCATCTAAACTTTCATTTAAAATTTGTTTTATATCTAAAGTCTCCAACGATAAAGACTGTTTATTCAACTCAGCAAATTCAATAAAATCCAACATAAACTGTCTGAGGCTTTTCAGCTCCCTTCTTCCCTTTTGAGGAGATAAAGACTCTTTTTTATCCTCTTTTTCAGGAAAATATTTAATCAAAGAATTTAAAATCGGCTGTAATTTTTTTGAAAAATTTAAAGACAACAACAAATCAGAATCAGCTTTAAAACCAGTATCTATAGGATCCGAATCCGACTCCCCTTTAAATTGAAACAAATTTAACACAAAACAAAATAAAGCGCTAAAAACAAAAATAGAAAATAAGACAAAATTAGTCAAAACAGCTAAAGACAGCCTTTCCTCAAAAGCTCCAGCTCCCTGCCAGGCAAAAGCAATAGGAAACAAAAGAGAAAGGTATAGCAAAAAAACAAAAGCTAAAAAGACTTTTCCAAAAAGCAGTAAAGGAAAAACTTGAAGAAAAACAAGAAAGAAAATAAAAAATAAAAAGCTAAACTCTCCCATTAACAAAGTTAAAAAAACGAAAAACAAAGCGGATAAAAAAAATAAAAAAAAATCAAAATCTCTCTGTCTCTCTTTGTAAAAAAATAAAAATAAGCTGTCAAAAAATAGAATAAAGAAGCAGAGAGTATAGCCAAAAACCGACAAATTAGGCTCTATAAAAGAGGGAAATAAAAATTGATGGACAATTAAACTCAACAGAACAAATAGATGCGCAAAAGATCTTATAAAATAAACAGGCAGTTTATTATTTATTAAAAAAATCAGGGGATATGAGGGTTTGAGATAATCCATTTTTAAAATGAGTTCTAATTAACAAGCTCACCCATTTGAAACACAGGCAGATAAAGCGCTAAAACTATAGTGCCGACAATACCTCCCAAAAAAACCAAAAGCAGAGGCTCTATCATTTTAATTAAACCAGATATTAAATTATCTAATATCTCTTCATAGTAGTTTGTGAGGTTTTCAAAAGTCTGCTCCATTTTACCGCTCTCCTCGCCAATTTTAGTCATTTGAAACACTAAAGGAGGGAAAACTTTGCTGTTTTCAAGGCCCTTAGCAAAGCTCTTTCCTTTTGTAACATACTCTCTTGACATTTTAATGCCCCTTTGAACATTAGGATGATCCGCAATATTATAAGCTACATCCAGTGCTTCTAAAAAATTCACTCCCGATCTCAACAAAGAGTGAAAGCTTCTAAAAAAACGAACCATTCCCGCTTGAAATTGGATCTTTCCAAACAGAGGGAGAACACGAACCGTCTGCTGGATAACCTGTTTTCCATGCTCCATTTTTGAATATTGGTAAATAAATAAAGGTATCCCTATTAAAGCTCCTATAAAAGGCAGAGGATTCCCTCTGAGAAGATCGCTTAAAGACACAAAGGCCTGTGTTAAAGCGGGCAAGCCCCCTTTGCCGGCATACAAAGCGGCAAATTGAGGAACAACAAATATGATAATTCCAAGAATAATAAGCAATGAAATTATTAAGACAACAGCAGGATACATCATAGCGGATTTGACTCGTGATTTAATCATCTCCGCTTTTTCCATATAATTCGCTAAATCTTTTAATACCTGATCTAAAAGGCCTGTCTCTTCAGCGCAAACTATCATATTGACATAAAAGCCATCAAAAACATCTGGCCGAGATCTCAAACACTTTGATAAACTCTGCCCCCCTTCCAGTTGTCTCACTATCTGCTTTAAAGCCTCTTTAAACGCGGGAGAAGCCGTGGTGCTGACACACATACCAAGAGCCTGCACCAAAGAGATCCCAGACTGAAGCAGAAAAGAAAGCTGTCTTGTGAAAAAAAGAACGGTGGTGCTTGAAATTTGACCACCGCCGGAAAAAAAAGGTATAATTGATTTTTCCTTAATAAAAACAGGGCTTATTTGCTGAGCGTTTAATTTTAACCGCGCAAGCTGTAAAGTTTTAGCCTTAACC
>JAPPIY010000147.1 GCA_026914095.1 Oligoflexia bacterium | reverse complement strand
GGGCCAGAGGGCGTTTAGATATGTTGGAAGAGTTAAAAGATCAGAAAAACTTGAGAAATGAGGCTTTTGATTTGTTTCAAAAAATGTTTAAAAATATTTCTTTTATTTATAAAATGGATTTTAAGCAAGATATTAAAAATAGAAAGCAGGCTTTAGCCATCTTAAGATTTTGGCAACAGTTTTTAAGGGATATTCGCTTATTAAAGCTGGGTTATAGAGATCATATCATTCATGGAGATAAAATGGAGGAAATGGAGGAGCTGTCTCATTTTTCCAGCCGTGTTTTAGATTTTTGGATTAAAAAAACTGTAGAAATGGAGTTAGAGCTGTCCTCTAATTTTGATTTGATTTTGTGTTTTGAAAATTTTATGATACTTGTTAAGCAGAGTTTAAAGGGAAATTTTTAAACATAAAATGTCAAAACTGAAACAATTATGGATTGATACTCATGCTCATATTGATAAACTCAAGTTGAGCCCTGAGGAGGTTTTAAAAGAGGCGGAGCAGGCTGGTGTTTTTCGCATTTTAACAATAGGGACAGAGTTAGGGGATTGGAGACAGGTTGTTGCTTTAAGTGAAAAGCATGCGCCTCAAGTGTATGGCGCTTTAGGAATGCATCCGCATACAGCTAAAGATTTTAATGAAGAGAGCGAAGATTTTTTAAAAAAACATTTGAATCTAAAAAGGATAGTGGCTTTAGGGGAAATTGGTTTGGATTATTTTTATAAAAATTCTGAGATTCAAAAACAAAAAGAGGTTTTTGAAAGGCAGATGTCTTTAGCTGGCGCTTTTAACTTGCCTGTTGAAATTCACACCAGAGAGGCGGAAGAGGATACGGTCTTTTTTTTTAAAGCAGTTTAAGACTCAAGTTCGCGGCCTTTTGCACTGTTTTACTGGGTCTTACTCTCTGGCTAAACAGGCTTTAGATTGTGGTTTTAATATTTCTTTTAGCGGTATTTTAACCTTTAAAAAAGCGGAAAGCCTTAGAGAAACCTGTAAAAAAATTCCCTTAGATCGTTTGCATATAGAAACCGATTCTCCTTTTTTATCTCCAGAGCCGCATCGTGGAAAAGAGAATCAGCCGGCTTATGTCTCTCTATTAGCTCAATGGGTCGCCGATTTGCTGAAAGTGGATTTGCAAACTCTCTCAGAGCAACTCAAAAAAAACACTTGGAATTTGTTTCCTAAAATAAAAAAAGAGGAGGACAATTGGACAAAGCTGGATTAAGAGTGGCTGTCAATGGTTTAGGCCGTATTGGCCGTTTAATGGTTCGTTTGGCTTATAAAAAGCTAAACCTCTCTTTAATTAACGGGACCAGCTCTTCAGAGAGCATGGCTTACTTTTTGAAGTATGATTCGGTTCATGGAGTGTGGCCTTATCCTGTGTCTTCAAAGGGGCAAGACTTGATTATAGAGGGAGAATCTGTTGTTTGTCTGCAAGAAAAGCATCCTGACTTGATTCCTTGGGATAAATATAAAATAGATATTGTTGTAGAATGCTCAGGGAAGTTTAAAAACCGAAAGGATTGGGAGAAGGCTTTTTCAAAGGGGATTAAGAAAGTTATTGTTTCCGCCCCTTCAGAGACGGCGGATTTTACTTTATTGTATGGAGTGAATCAAAGTCAGTATCAAGCGGATAAGCATCATTTTATCAGCAATGCCTCCTGCACGACAAACTGTCTAGCTCCTCTCATTCAAGTGTTGCAACAATCTTGTGGTTTGGAGCGGGGCTTTTTTTCCACGGTTCACTCTTACACGAATGATCAAAAGCTTTTAGATTCTTCACATAAAGATTTAAGGCGGGCGCGGGCGGCGGGTTTGAATATTATTCCAACCAGCACAGGAGCCGGTCAAGCCTTGTCTTTGATTTTTCCCGAACTTAAAGGTTGTTTGCAAGGTGTTGCTTATCGTGTTCCCACAGCTAATGTCAGCTTGGTGGATTTGATAGCAGAGACAAAAAAATCCAGCTCTTTAGAGGAAATCCACCGTTGTTTTAAGCAGGCCAGCCTGGGCGCTTTAAAAGGGGTTTTAGCTGTAGAAGAACGGCCTTTAGTCAGCTCTGATTTTATTGGAAGATCAGAAAGCGCTATTTTAGACGCTGGTTTATCCCGTTTGCAAGATCAAAAGTTGTTAAAACTTGTGGCTTGGTATGACAATGAAATGGGTTTTTCACAAAGAATAGTGGATTTTATTTGTTCTGTGTCTTGATTTTTTTAATGTTATGATGAAGAGAGAAACTATGAGAGGATTCTTACTGAGTTTGGGAATTATAGACTTATACTCCTCTGGTTTGAAAATTTCAGGCTCTGACTGGAAACACGGGGGCGAGAATCTCCAGAAAAAGAGGGAAAGTTCAAACCCGAGCGGTATAAACTTTCAAAACCTGATCAGTATAATACCCTTGAGTTTTGTTGTTTTCCTGTCTGGCTGTGTGAAACAGCCTTCTTCTAATCAGACAGGAACTGCTAAAATAGAACAAAAGGAGGCAGTTGCCTTTCTTTCTGTATGTGAGAGAACAGAACAGGTTCAGAAGGCGATATTGGAGGCTTTGGCTAAAACGGAATGTTCAGAAGTGACAAAAAAGGAATTGTCCTCCCTTTTAGTTTTAAAAATAAACAAAAAGAAATTAAAAGAGTTAAAATCAGGGGATTTTTCCGGCTTGAGCTCATTACATCAGCTTTTTCTTTCTGTGAATGATCTGAATCATTTGCCAGTGGATATTTTTTCCGGTTTAAACTCTTTGCGGGAATTGGATCTGTCATGGAATAAACTGAATCATTTGCCTAAAGGTATTTTTTCTGGTTTGAGCTTATTGCAAACACTTAACCTTTCCGCTAATGATTTAAAAACTCTGCCTCCTGGACTCTTTTTTGATTTAAATTTTTTACAAGCGCTTTTTCTCTCTTATAACGAGTTAAGAAATTTGCCTCCTAAGCTATTTTCCAATTTAATTTCTTTAAAAAAATTGTATCTTGTTAAAAATCAGCTTACATTTGCGGATAAAAATCATATCAAATCCCAGCTAAAGCCTTATGGAACAGATATAAGATTTTAAGTTTCAAGCTATAAATTAATTTTCCTTTTTTCTTCCAAAGTGATATGGAACGGATATGAAACTTTTTGCTTAAAAAACCTATAAAAATGTTGAGACTAATAAAAAAAAGAGGTAAAATTTACACTTGTCTATTTTTTTCTGGACAAAACCAGCTTGAAGATGTTTACTATTTTAAGCTTTGAAAATTTGATAATAAAACTGTTTGTTATATTGATCTTGTTTGAGTTTTGAAGTTTTTTTTTGGAGATTCCTGCCCCTGCCCCTGCCCCCGCCCCCGTTTTCACGAGGGCAGGCTCCCCACCGTCGCGGGGACAAGTTTTGCGGGAGCTCCGTCTTTTAGGGGAAGACTGAACAGCCAGCTAAAATTTCAAACAGGATCGGTATAAAAATAAAAGGTTATGAAAGAATTATGAAAGATCAGAAAGATAGATATAGAAAAGATATTTTAATTTTAAATAAAGCTTATACTGTTAAAGACAGCCATTTTTATTTTCAGCTTTTTCGTATTCCTGAAGTTTTGAATCGCTTAAAGCAGTATAGAGAAGCGCTAAATGATAAGGATATTAATATTCCAATCTGGGTGTATAGTTTAATTCAAGATTTAAAAATTTTGACAGAAGGCGGTCATCAGTCTTTTATTTTAAATTTTTTAATTAACTTGGGTTTTTTTGATCGTTATATTTCTTATAATGGCTGGCCTCAGTATATCATAGGGTCAGACCCTTTGATGTCTGTGCTTGTGGGTGAAGTTTCTTTTGAAGAGCAAGTTTTATTATTAAGTCATGGCTACAGCCAAAACAGCTCAAAGCTCCAGCTTTGCCAAGTGAGCTCTTATTATGATACCCAAACAGATTCTTTCTGCTTAAATGATTTAAAAAAAGTAAAGGCGGGCAGGACAATGGAGGAGTTTTTAGAGTATTTTAAAACCCATTTAAAACTGGATTGGGGAAATTGGTTTTTTCAACTGCTTTCTCCCCATGAAGAAGAGTTTATGACTGAGCTGAAGTCCAAAGGAGTTTTTGCTAGAGATTTTTTAGAGGTTGATTCTTCTTTAAAATGGCTTTGGCCTAGTTGGAAGAAAGTTCAGTTAAAGGGGTTAAGGGACAAATCCTTTCAAGCAGGTCTTTGAATAAGGCCGGCTCTAATCCTTCTGTTTTCATTTTTTTTCTGAAAATTGTATATACTAATCTTGTTTGAGTTTTCCTCTCTTTTGTCACTCCCGCAAAACTTGTCCTCGTGGAAACGGGGGCGGGAGTCTATTTGGAAACTGAAAATTCAATCAAGATCAGTATATAATTCCTAGAACATTATATTTTTGCAACATTATAGTGTAAGCTTGTTAATAATCAATTTTAACATAAAACTGAAACTTTTTTATTGCAATGAGATATTTTTTCTTATTAACTAATTTAGAAGGAGATGTATAATGGTATTTAAAGCTTTAAGCCTGAGAGATCAAGCCCATGAACAGGTGGTTTTTTGCTCTAATTCAGAAACAGGGCTAAAGGGAGTTATTGCCATTCACAGCACGGCTTTAGGCCCCGCTTTAGGAGGTTGCCGAATGCGCCCCTATCAAACAGAGGAGCAGGCTTTAGAGGATGTGCTGAGGCTTTCGGAGGCTATGAGCTATAAAGCCGCCCTTGCCGGTTTACAGCTAGGGGGAGGCAAATCTGTTATTATCGCTGATCCAGAAAAGGATAAAAAACCAGAGCTTTTATGGTCTTTTGGCCTTCATATAGAATCTCTTAAAGGCCGGTATATTGTAGCTAAAGATATGGGCATTAACACGGAAGATTTGCAGTATATTGGAGATCAAACTTCTTATGTGGTTGGACGGCCTGTTAAAAGAGGAGGAGTGGGGGATCCCAGCCGATCCACAGCAAAAGGTGTTTATTATGGGATAAAAACAGCTGTCCAGTGGAAGCTTAAAAGGGATTCTTTAAAAGGTTTAAGAGTGATTCTTCAAGGTTTAGGCGCTGTAGGCTCTAACCTTTTAGAGCTTTTAAATCAGGAAGAAATGGAAATTTTTGTCCATGATATTAAGTCTTCTGTTTTGGAAAAGGCAAAAACTCAATTTCCTAAAATAAAAATTATTTCTAAAGAGGAGGTTTTCACAACAGAGTGTGATGTTTTCTCTCCTTGCTCTGTAGGCGCTGTTATCAACGAAGAGAGCGTTAAAACCCTCAAATGCTCTATTGTAGCGGGAGGCGCTAATAATCAGCTCAGTCATCCCTCTATTGGAAAAAAACTTCTGGATAAGCGGATTCTCTATATACCGGATTTTATTATCAATAGCGGAGGCTTAATTTATGTGTCCTCTTATCTGTCTCCTAAAAAATCAAATGAATGGATTGAAAATAAACTCAAAGGAATCTCTCAAACTATCCGTAAACTGTGCGATTTGTCTCAGGCTGAAAATGTGGATACGGCTGAAATGGCTTTAATGTTAGCGAAGGATAAAATAAAGAGATCTTATATCTCATGATCTTTTTATATTTTTAAATTTTGTGTCATAATTCTTTTTTATTGCCAAATAAAAGCAATCCCAGTATTAAAGAGTTATGTTGTTCAAAGCGCTTACAAGAGAGCAGTTGATTCTTTGGATTGGAAAAAATCTAAAAGTCATTTTAAGCGCTTTAGCCGTTTCTGTTTTAATCGTTGTTAGCTTTTTAACTTGGAGTTGGTGGAAAAAAGAGCAAGAGTATAAAGCTCAGGCTGTTCTTTATACTTTTAAAATGTCGTTAAAGGCTCTGACCAAAGAAGATGGCGGACAAAATCCTTTTAATTTTTTAACAAAAGGGGAAACTGAAAAAGAGCTTGTTATGACTAAAGATATGGAGCAAAGAGCTTTTTCTTATGAGCAGGCTGTCAAACAGAATCAGAGCTTTCAAACTGCTGTGGCTTTTGCAATAGATTTAGCGGACTTTTATTATCGCTATGGTCAAAAGGAGAAAGCTAGAAAATTGCTGTCTCTTTTTGCTTTTCCTTCAAAAAGCCATAGTTTATACCATTTGGCTGTTTTTCAATTAGCAAGTTATTATATAAATGAGAAGGACTGTGAAAAGGCCTTGTTGCTTTTTTCTCAGTTGATTTCTAATGAAAAAGCCTCTGCTTTTCATTTAGAAATCAGCTTGCAAAGAGCCCTTTGCTTGGAATCTATGAACCGTTATAAAGAGGCTTTGGAGGGGTATGAAAAAATTAATATTGAAAATTCTGAAAATTATATAGGGCGATTGGCGCAGGATTATAAGAAACTGCTGATATTAAAGGAGAAACTTAAAAAATGAGAAAGAGTTTTTTATTTTTTGTGATTTGTTTTTCTCTCATTTCTTGGAAATGGAAAGATTTTTCCATTAAAATGGAAGACAGTCCAGAACTTAGAGTTGAGACGGCTTGGGTGGTTGATACTGTCAGGCAAGGGGGGTTAAGACCGGATTTGGTGAATAACAGCCCTCCTTTGATTCAAGAGGAGTTGGCAGTTCAAGGAAACACTATTGATGGAGTTAAAGCTTACAATAAGCAAACTGGAAAATTAGTTTGGGATTTTAATATTCCTTCAGGTGTGGTCAGTCCTCTTATTTTTCATAAGGGAAATATTTACTTTGGAGGAGCGGATGGTTTTTTTTACAGCCTGCAATTCAAATCAGGTTTATTGAATTGGAAATATTTTAACGCTGTTGAAAACTCAGGCGCGCCTTTAATCTATGATAACAGTATTTACTGGCTGGCCAGCAATCAAAAAGTTTATGCTTTAGATCTTAAGGGCTCTTTATTGTGGATTTACTCTGATTCTTCCTTGAGTGGAGATTTTTCAGTGAGAAGAGGGGCTGGCCGTCCGGCGGTTTATAAAAATAATCTTTATGTGGGTCTTCAAAACGGCTCTTTAATAGTTTTAAATAGAAAAACAGGCCAATTCAAATGGAAGCGCTCTTTTTCTCAGCCTATCATAGAAGATCTAAAAATAAATAAGAAATGCCTGCTTGTTCCTATTTTCAATTCTCATTTGTTTTGTCTCAGCCCTTTTAATGGAAAGACTGTATATCAGCTGGCGGGGGGCTCTTCTGTTCGGCAGGGGGGCAATCGGATATTTATCAGTTTTCTAAAGGCCAGATTTAAGCTTTTAAAAATAGAAAGCTTCTATGGAAAAAACAGCTTAAGACAGCTTATCCTTTTCCGCCGGCTTTAGTTAAAAAATATTTGATTTACGGCTTTTCTTCAAAGGGGGATATTATTGTTCTTCAATCAAAAAGCGGAAAATATGCTGGGA
>JAPPIY010000010.1 GCA_026914095.1 Oligoflexia bacterium | reverse complement strand
GAATGTAACCTTGCCAAGGTTAAGGTCGTGGGTTCGAATCCCATCACCCGCTCCATTTTTTATAAAAATTATTGCGCCAGGAGAGGTGGCCGAGCGGCTGAAGGCGCACGCTTGGAAAGCGTGTAGGCGGGCAACCGTCTCGGGGGTTCGAATCCCTCCCTCTCCGCCACTTAGTTAAAGAATAAATTAAACAATTAAGTTTAAAATTTTTCCCTGTTTATAAATGCATTTCTTAATAGAACGATCTTGCAAGGCTCTTTGAACGGCCTTAATTTGCAAAGCTTTCTCCAAGGCCCGCTCTTGAGACTCATCTGTCAACAACTCTAAGGAGCCCCTTGTTTTTCCATTCACCTGAACGCCAATACACACAGTTTTTGTTTTTGTTTTTTCTTCTAAATATTCTGGCCATTTCGCCAGAGAAACAAAGCCCTCTCCTCCTAAATACTCCCACATCTCCTCCGCTAAATGAGGCGCAAAGGCCTGCAAAAGCTGAGCAAAAGTTTTTGCTAAAGGCTCATTTTTTACATTTTGTCTGTATATCTCATTTAACAAGATCATCAAACTGGCAATCGCTGTATTAAAATTCATACTTTCAATATCCTCTTCCACCTTTTTTATGGTTTGATGAGCTAAAGTCTCCAAACTGTCACTTAAAGCCTCTAACTTATTCTTGCTTTCTTTAGAAAAACGATAGTAGCGATCCAAAAACCTTTGTATTCCCTCAATCCCGCTGGAAGACCAAGGCTTATCTTTCTCAAAAGGCCCTAAAAAGCAAATATAAAGCCTCAATCCATCCGCTCCCACTTTCTCTCTCAAATCATCTGGATTGACCCCATTGCCTCTGGACTTAGACATTCTAAAACCGTCTTCCCCTAAAATAGTCCCCTGATGAGCCAGCTTTTTAAAAGGCTCTTTGTGTGAAACAAGCCCCTCCTCAAACAGCGCTTTTTGCCAAAAACGAGAGTAAAGAAGATGACCCACACTGTGTTCAGCCCCTCCTACATACAAGTCCACCGGCATCCAATATTTTTGATCTTCAAAACCAAAAGCCTCTTTTTCATTGTGAGGATCGGTGTAGCGCAAAAAATACCAAGAAGAAGCGGCAGAGCCCGGCATGGTATCGGTTTCTCTCTCCCCTTTCTCTTTATACTTCACAAAATCTTTGATTCGCGCCAAGGGAGCTTCTCCTTTTTCGGAAGGCTCATAATTCACTGTCTCCGGCAACTCTACAGGAAGCTCCTTATCAGGAATCAACTCATACTCCCCTTTTTTATTTTTAAAAATAGGAAAAGGCTCACCCCAATATCTTTGACGGCTAAACAGCCAGTCTCTTAATTTATATTGAATTTTTCTTTTTCCTTTTTTTGTTTTTTCAATCTGCTCTATCACTTTTTGACCAGCTTTTTTACTGCTCCAACCGTTCAAGTCCAATTCCCCGCACTGAGAATTTAGCACAGTTCCCTCTCCTTCAAATGGCAGATTTTCTCCCTCTTTTTGAATCACCGGCAAAATTTTTAAATTAAAATGCTTAGCAAACTCATAGTCCCTTTCATCATGAGCGGGAACAGCCATAATAGCCCCTGTTCCATAATCCATTAAAACATAATCTGAAATCCAAATCTCCAGTTTTTCATGGGTGAAAGGATGAAGGGCGTAGGCGCCTGTCCAAACTCCTGTTTTCTCTTGATGAGTTTTTCTATCTTTTTCACTTTTAGACAAACATTTTTTCTGATAGCCTTGAATCTCTTGAAGTTTTTCTTTTGCGCTAATTTTTTCCACTAAAGGATGCTCAGGGGCTAAAACCATATAAGACACTCCAAATAAAGTGTCTGGCCGAGTCGTAAAAACCTCAATTTTTTTTTGAGAATTTAAAATAGAAAAAGAAATTAAAGCCCCTTCACTTTTTCCAATCCAATTCTTTTGAGCGGTTTTTGTTCTTTCCGGCCAATCCACTTCCTCTAAATCCTTCAATAATTTTTCACAGTAATCTGTGATCTTAAGCATCCATTGCTTTTTCAAAAGACGAAGGACAGGATGCCCTCCTCTTTCACTCTTGCCATCAATAACTTCCTCGTTTGCTAAAACAGTGCGGAGAGCGGGGCACCAATTCACAGGAGTGTCTGCTTTGTAAGCCAGTTTTTTTTGGAAAAAAATTTTAAACATTTTTTGCGTCCATTTGTAATAAGAGGGATCGCATGTGGAAATTTCACGACTCCAGTCAAAACTAAATCCAAAAGCTTTCAATTGCTGTTTAAAGTTGGCAATTGCCTTTTTAGTCGTCTCTTCGGGATGGATTCCCGTTTGAATGGCATACTGCTCAGCCGGCAGGCCAAAAGCATCATAACCCATAGGATGTAAAACATTAAAACCCTTAGCTCTTTTAAACCGCGCCACCACTTCCGTTGGCATATAAGAGGCCAAATGCCCTATATGCAAGCCTGTTCCTGAAGGATAGGGAAACATACTTAAAGCATAAAACTTTTTTTTCTTTAGGTCTTTCTTACAATAAAAAACCTGACTGGCCTCCCAGCGAGACTGCCATTTTTTCTCTATGGTTTTAAAATCGTAATTCATCGCTTTCTAAAAGACATATTATACGGCTCCTGTTTGAATTTTCTATCCTTCCGTCATTCCCGCAAAAGCCTGTCTTCGCGCAAACGGTGGCGGGGGCGGGAACGGGAATCTAGTTATAGCCTGAATTTTCAAACAAAATCAGTATAGATCAACTAAAATCCAATCACAAAAATTATTTAAAAGGACAGGACTTATACCGATCTGCTTTGAACCCAGTAGGTGACAGCTTGCTCTGTAATCCTTATTTTTATATTGTATTTTTTTGAAAAAAGTTTATATTTATAAAGAAATCAGCTTAAAAGCTTCAAAATTCAGTCCTGCGTTTTGCCACATAGCGACCTAAGGTCGTCTAGTGGTCAGCGCTGATGGGGCCGAACTCGTCTTGCAAGTGGATTGGCAAGCTTTTGAATAAAAATTACAGTTTAAACCATAAAGCAAACTTTTTCAGTGATGACTATTTTGTATAAGAGTTTCTTTAACAGGAAAAAAAGAGGCAAAAATGGGAGAGCTCTCCATTTCCTTTTGCTCCAGCTTTCCGTCCTCATAAAAAACTTCCATGTAAAACTTTCTAGGAAAAAGCAAGGCTTGATCCAATTGCCCCTTTCTTTTTTTTAATGGCTTAATATAAAGTGATCCTGTTTGAGTTTTCCTTCCTTGTGTTACTCCTGCTCAGCTTGTTCTCGCGAAAGCCTGTCCTCGTGGAAACGGTGGCAGGGAGTAGGAGTCTAGTTGGAACCTGAAAACTCAAACAGGATCGGTATATAAAAGTTTTCAAGAAAATAAAGACTATGGCTTGGTATTTTGGGAGTCTTCTCCTGCTGTATTAGATTGATCAGTTTCAGAGGGGGTGTAGTCTTCAAAAGCTTTTATAAGGCGGTTCAGCCGAAAAGTGTACCATCTTGATTTAGATTCAGCCTCAGAAAGTGGAGTGTCTTCACCCGCATGAGGATTAGCCCCTTTTTTAAAAAGGAACTCAGCCACATCATATCTTTCATCAAAAACAGCATAATACAACGGGGTATATCCATCTTCTTCATCATCGTCTTTCTCCTTAGCTTCTATATCCAGCCCTTTTTCAAGAAAAAATTCAGCTACAGGTACATTGCTTGCCGTATGCAGAGGAGTTTCTTGATAGTCAGCTTTGATATTTATATCCGCCCCTTTGCTGATAAGATATTCCGCCATCTTCACTGACTTCACATAAAATAAAGCAGTTTTTCTAGACACTGAAATTGTGAGATTCACATCGGAGCATACTCCTGTTCTTGCCAAGTAAGCTAGGTTGTTACCTTTGAACTCCTCAGAGCTACAACTCTCAACAGAAAGCAACCTTTTTGCCTCTTCCATATTATCCTCATCTACAGCTTGTAGAAGGGGAGGTAGTGCTGGACCACCATAGGTCGGTCCATAAGGCGGATCAAAACAAGAAACAAGAAACAAGAAACAAGAAACAAGAAACATTTAAAAAAACAGATAAACAAATTGTTAAAGCAAATTTATTCATTACTTCACTCTTCTTTTCATCTTATCATAAACCCGTCTTCAGTCAAAGTATCTATAAAATTTCACCTCTCCTATCTTTTTCCAATTTAATTGGAGCTGAATCTATCAATGTATTTTCCCTTTTCACTCCACTTTCTATAAAAACCTCTTTCACCGATACTGTATAGCTCTTTTCATTAAAAGATTCACAAGCAGGAAAAAAAGAGGCAAAAATGGGAGAGCTCTCCATTTCCTTTTGCTCCAGCTTTCCGTCCTCATAAAAAACTTCCATGTAAAACTTTCTAGGAAAAAGCAAGGCTTGATCCAATTGCCCCTTTCTTTTAAGCTCAACCCTGATGTGATCCTCTGTTTTGCGCTCCATAGAAATCTTAGAAAAAGAAAAAGGATTTTTTGAATTTTTCATCCGATAAGCTCTAGCTGAAAAAGCTTTGAAACGATCTTTTCCTTTTTCATTGTATATCCCAGTAACCACAATCACCGGCCTTTTTTGAAAGGCGCAGTTTAGGATATTATTATACACATTTCTAATATGAATAATTCTTGGCTCTTGATTAGGGATTTCCCCTTTAATTCTTCTAAAAAAATCTTCAGGAATTATCAAATCATTTTGAATAGTGGCTAAAACTTTTTGATGAGTCTCACGATCCATCCACTTCAAATAATTATCATCTGAATCTCTAATAAAGCCAGTACTGTGCATAATACTTTCTTGATTATTCAATAGTTTCCAAACCTGTCTTCTCGGTTTCTCAGACAAACGAGCTGTGATGTCTGATTTTTTAACCAAACCTCCTGTGACTCTATAGTCATAGCAGGGAATGCCTGTAATTTTATCTTCAGAAAAGAAAAACTCTTCTTTTCCCGGAAGTTTTTTGCGAGAGGTAAATTGAGAGCAGTATTGCTGTTTTTGATATTGATTTATAGGAGCATAGTATTCCTTTAACTGCCCCAAAGTATGAGCCAGTTCATGCAGAAACACCCCCTGATCATATCTTCCCTCTTGCACAATAGCTACACCTGTGTTTATTCCATGACTCATATAGATGTCTCCAAAAGGAGTGGGGATATACCAAGAGGGGGCATTCGTAAAAGCCAAACCACGAATATTCCCATTTTTTTCGAAATATTCTTCGTGGTACCTTTTGTATCTACGATCAAAAACGGCAATTATTCTATCTCCTCCATACTCTAAGTTTAAATGATGCAGATTGAAAGCGTCATAATAAATACCTGTTAAGCTTGTGTCACAACTTCCAACAGGGAAAATAAGCTGATTGTTCTCCCGCAACAAACTAATCTCAGGCTTATAGGGCCTCCTATTTGATACAGGAAACATATCATAAAAGTCTTTTCTCAGCTCCGTTGAGCTTAAATAATCTCTGATGTCGCTATATGTTGTTGTCCGATAGGCTTTCTCAGGATTTCCTTTGTTATCTTTATCGCCACAATAAGGCCCTTCTATCCCGGTAAAAAGAATTTTAAAGCTTTTAGAATCCAGCATATTGGCCTTAAAATCTTTAGAAGATTCACAAGCTTTCACATATTCATCATCAATACTGTTTTTTGGCTTTAATTGAGATAAAATCTCCACTTCCACCAGATCCAGATTTTTTCCCAGTGGCTCGCCCAGCTTTGTGGGAAGAGACATAAATTTGTAAATAGACTCCCCTTTTAAATCCTCCCAGTTAAAAACACAATTGGCATTTTCTGTTGTGAAGGTCACTTCTTCCGGATCTTTTGACAAATCCACCTTGTAATTCACATCCTCTTCTTTTAATTCTTTTGAACATAAAGTTTCATTGTATGGCTCACCATTGATCTTTAAAGACAATGAAAAATTAAACTCTTTTATCATTTCCTCTGCGTCAAAATCCAATGAAGTATCCCGTAAGCCTTCTTTTCTGACTTTTCCGCTTTTCCTAATCTTCACTATCACACCCGCCGGTTTGCCTCTTATCAGATCGTAATCATCAAAAGGCCTCCGGCCTTCCTCATCCAGCCTTTCTTTTTGCGGAGCCTTCACAGACTGATAAACAACTTGACTCATAGATAAAAGACGACTCTTTGCCCTGCAAAGCTTGTCGGCTTTTGCTATAAGCTCCTTTTCCGAATCAAAAAAAGGCAGGATGTTTTTAAAAACATCAACCGCTTTTTTAAAAGCTGATTTTGCTTTGTCTACAGTCTTTTTAAACAATCCTTTTGAAGTGTCTGCTTGTGTGTTGGAAACTCCCGCTATTTGCCCCTTCCCTAACCCTGATAAAAGATCAGCGGAAACTTCATCTGCGCCGATTGGCTCCTTGAGGCTGATTGTTTCTAAAAGCGCGCTTTTAGGAAAAGAGTTCGCCAGACTCAAAAGAGAGTTTGATCTCTCATTAACCCTCCCCAAAGTAAACACTCTAAATGAAGACTCTTGAGAGTTTTCTGGATTATTTTTACTTTCCTCCTCTAGCTTTTTGTCCCTCTGTGATTGACTCTCTGTTTCTCTATCAGCTCTCTGTTTGCCTGATTCTTTGTCCTCCACTATTTCCACCGCCTGTTTCTCTTCCTCCTCCTTTTTTGCCGGCTCCGCTAACTGCCTTTCTAAAGCTCTTTTATTCACTAAATTGCAAATCTCTATAGTTTTCCTTGCCCCAACAGCCCTATTGGCCTTGTTTTTTATCCCTTCGCAATCTGCTATATCCTGAACTGACAACTCTTCCCTTAACTCACTTCCTCCATTTAAACTTTGAATCTCATAGATTTGAGCCAGCTCTTTTAAATGTTCATAGCAAAGGTTATCCTGGGCTGACTCCGCTTGTTTTAAAACCTCATCTAAACTCAAATTAGAGCCTATAAAAAAACAGCTTTTTATACTCCTTTTAAACCCTTCAGGTTTATCTTCACAACCCATTTCAAAATTTTTAGCCTTTAAATGACAGACTTCTTTTTGCATATCAAGAATAGAATGGATTAAACTGGATATATCACTGGAAGAGCAGGCAGTTTGATTCACTGAGAAATTTAAAAGATCGGACTTTAGAGCTTCTAAACCTTGATTTAAACTGCAAAGAGAGGGACATTTATCTAAATTGGCGCAACAGTTTTCAAAAGTGTCAGATTCTTCTTGGCGCATCTGATAAATACTGTAATCATTTTCTGCATTTAAAAATTCATTGTGTAAATAGTCCAAACACTCTTGGTTTATCTCACAAATCCCATTTGAATCCTTGCCTTGATTTTGAATTCTATAAGGTTCGGAAAAAAGAAAGGGAGAATAACAAAATAGAACAATAAAAAAAGAGGAAAAGAGTGAGAATCCGCTTTTTAAGTTTTTGAGTGATTTAGATAAATTCTCTTTC
>JAPPIY010000074.1 GCA_026914095.1 Oligoflexia bacterium | reverse complement strand
AATTTCATCTATGATTTTAAGAGCCGATTTTAAATCATAACCCAAATCATCCATGAAGGTTTTGGGAGCCGCTCCGGTCCCTCCCTCCGAACCGTCAATAGCTATATAGTCAGGAAAGGAGTTTTCCTTTTTCATCACAGAAAACAAGTCATAAATTTCTTTTTCTCTTCCTAAACAAAACTTAATTCCAACAGGAAGCTGGCTGATCTCTTGAATTTGCCTTATAAAATGAACCGCCGCTAAAGCCGAATGACATTCCCTATGATGAGGAGGCGAGTAAAGATCTTTTCCAAAAGGTATGTTTCTCAGCTCAGCAATTTCTTCTGTGATTTTTTCTTTAGGAAGAAAACCTCCCTTTCCAGGTTTTGCTCCTTGAGAAAATTTAATTTCAATCATTTTTATTTCTTTCTTTTGAGAAAGAGCGGATAACTTATCGGGATCAAAATCTCCATTTTCTTTTCTCACTCCAAATTTTCCTGTCCCTATCTGAAAGATCAAATCACAGCCTTCCATAAGATGATACTTAGGATAGCCGCCTTCCCCGGTATTCATCGCAAGGCTGGCCTTTTTTGCCCCTCTGGCTAGAGCGCGCACCGCCCGCTTCCCCAAAGATCCATAGCTCATTCCTCCAATTAAGAGAGGATGGGATATGCTATAACTTTGCTTGCCTGCTCTCTCCTCTCCAAATCGCAGAGAAAATTTTTCTAAGCTTTCTTTTTCTGTAGGATAAAAGGAGTGTTTGAGCGTATAAGGCCTGTTTCTAAAATCCAAAAGAGAGCCAAAAGAGGAAGCTTCCCCCTCATTTTTAGCTTTGATATACACATCCCTTCTCTCTATTCGGTTAAAGGGCTTTTCTTCTATATCGCTGGAATAAAGGTACTGGCGAAGCTCAGGGCCTATGCCTTCTAAAAAATAACGGAAAAAAGCCAAAATTCCAAAATTAGCTAAAAGAGTGTGTGTCTTTTGTATATGGCGACAGTAAAAATTAAATAAAAGCAAACCAAGCAGACATAAAGTGAAAACAGATTGAAAAGAAAAAAACTGCCAACTCAATAAAAAAACAACAGGTATTAAGATATTGATAAAAAGGGCCAATCGCTCTATTTGAAATTTCATGAGAGTTTTTTTATTTAGAATAACTAAAAGAGACTTATTTTTCAATAAAAAACTCTGTCTCTAATAAAATTAGACTCATTCTTTAGTATTTTAGATCCTTCTAAAAATCATAAAGTTGGTTCTGAAAAACCCCCAATTGTCTGGTTTTTGATGATTTGTATTTTTTTCCAATAGGTTAGGGTTTTTAGGAATTATATATATAACTTAGCATTGTTCCTTTATTTATTCCCTTTTGTAGAGGCTTTTTCTATTTCTTTTTGGTTTTATATTTTATCCTTATCTATTTTCCAGATAAACAGCTCAAAACTCTTTTATACTGATCCTGTTTGAATTTTTCACCTTATCAGTCATTCCCGCGAAAGCGGGAATCTATTCTAAAGCCTGAAATTTTCAAACAGGATCAGTATATTTCTTGAGTTTGAAGGCTCTTTATGTTAAGTCGTGTATATAATTCCCTGATTTTTTCAGAACCATATAGATAAAAGGATTAAAATCTCAAAATTTACATAGGACGAAGAGTTTTCAACAGCTCAAAAGAGCCAAGTCATTGACTTAAAGAGCTTTTTTTTATATTTTAATTTGTAAATGAAAGCTTTTGTTATTTGCGCGCTGTTAGCTGTCTCTGGTTTTGGACTTTATAAACTATTTCAAAACCCAGAGAAATATTTAAAGAAAAAAACAGAATATTTAATAAAACTAAGCTCTGTTAAAAGCTCAAAAGTGGATATGGCTTTGATCTCACAGGTGACAAAAATAGCAAAGTTCATTCACTATGATGTTCAAGTGAAAGCTGAATATGAGGGACAGGTTTATCAAGCCCGCTCTCTAAATGAGTTTCGATCTCACTTAATGGCTTATTTCAGGCAAAGCTCAACAGGAAGTTTAGAATATGAAAACTTAACAGTTCAAATGAAAGACCATAAAAAGAGGGGGCTGGTGAGTTTTGACGCTTTCTTCAATAGAGCCTCTCAAAAGGTTTTTTGTAAAATTGTATTGGAATGGGAAAAAGAGAAAAAGTGGTTTGTAAAAAGAATTGAAGTTCATTCCTGCAAACCAGTCAATTAAAAGTTAATCCATTATGTTTTTCAATGGTCTGCTTTATAATAAAAAAATCAAGAAGAGTTTTATTGTATTAGTTTTTCAAATCCTTTTTCTTATTTTTTCTTTACTGCTAGTATTATGGGGGCAAAAAAAGCTAAAAAGGAACAACTTGCCCAGTTTAGAAAGAAAAGCCCAATTTATTGTTCCAGATAAAGAATAAATTTATATTTTTAAGGAAAAAACGGCGGACTATATAGTCTGTCATTATGATAAAGCTCAAAATTCAAATCCGATAGGGATAAAGAGAAAGTTTTTTTGAAAATTAAATAATCTTGACTGCTGAACACATAATTCCCGAAAAATAAAGCCTTTTTAAGCTTTTTCCCCACATTTTGGGTATTATATAGTGATCTTCCAGTCTGACCGTCATTCCCGCGAAAGCGGGAATCTCTAACTAAAATCGGAAAACTCACACCTGATCAGTATATATTTGATTTTCTATAAAGAGTTTAACCAAAAAAAACAGAAAAAGCTTAAAAAACAGGACAAGATAAGGCAAATTCAGTATATAATTCCCAATATTTTTTGTTTATTTCCAGTCAAACATTCAAAGAAGCTTGAAAAAATAGGATCTTTTGTGTAGAGTGTTTGATTGTATTCAGGTGTAGCTCAGCTGGTAGAGCAAGTGGCTGTTAACCACTGGGTCGGGGGTTCGAATCCCTCCACCTGAGCCATTTTAAGTTTGGCCTCGCGGGAGTAGTTCAATTGGCTAGAATATCAGCCTTCCAAGCTGAGTGTTGCGGGTTCGAGTCCCGTCTCCCGCTCCATTGATAGAACAAGCTTCATGGATTCTGTTGGACATTGCAAGAAATGCCGGAGTCTTTCAAGTCCCTGTGTTTCCTTAACAAATCAGGCTATTACCATTTCACTGTGTTTATGTCTGGGTATTTCCCAGTATTTCAATCTTTGGCTACATGGATTTTGAGGGCTGATCGGAGGCTTCTTTGAGTGATTGATTTTAAAAGGTTAAAAAGACAATTACTTTTTATTTGAAATAAAATTGTGCAAAGCAAAATAATTCAAATTTTTTGCTACCAGCTATATGCTGATGAGGTTATTTCTGAATAATTGATAAGAAAACAAAATATTAAAATAGAATGTAATAAACAAAAAATTTAGGAAGAAAAATGTCTTACGAATCTGTCGATATATTACAAAAAGCTCTTACAAAAGATGTTTTTAATTACGCAAAAAGTCCGAAGAAAGCTGCTGGACGAGCTTTAGGAACATTGGTTGAAATTATTAATTTTTATTTATTAAAGTCGTGGGGATATGAAGATTATATTATTATTGAACGTTCTATACCAGAATATGGAAATAATAATATTACTCACAATGTTGAATTTAGCCTACATCCAACAGAGTTTGTTGGAAATATAAATTTAAAAACTGATGATTTGCCATTTACGGCCAAAAAAATAATAAAACTGATAAAAATCAATAAACAGTTAGACAGCACAAAGATTAAAGGAACTCAGTTGCTTTCACAATCAAAATTACTCCGTAATTCTTGTATAATATACGAAGATGATAAAAAAAATTTTGTTGCCTCACTTAGAGAAGAAAAAGACACGGCATGGAACATCTCTATAAAAAAACTATATGTTCAACCGTTTGTTATATTTGAATGCAAAAGGGTTGGAGTTGAAGAAGGAATAAAAAAAGGCCCTCAAACAATTGAGAAAGCAAAACAAGGAGCTTATGTTGCAAGAAGCATTTCATCATTACAAAAAATTAGAATGAATGACGGCTCTTTTTATGGAATTTTACAGTTACCTAGTGGAGAACTACAATATGAGCCTTATAATAAGTTCCTTAAACATATAATTGATTCAAACACTCCAGATCTATTAAGAAACTTTGTTCTGACAGTGGGAATTGTAAGTAATCATGGCAACTGGTTTACTTCTGAAAACCATAATAAAGAATTAAAAGTATTAGCTCAATCATATGATTGGTTATTGTTTTTAACTGATGAAGGGTTATCTCAATTTGTAGAGAATTTATTGTTAAATCCCACTAAAAGATATGAACCTGTTCGAGAGGCATTCATAAATAGCTATAAAAGCCAAAAAACAGGCAATAGTTTTACAAAAGTAAAAATCTCATTATTAGCAGACAAAGCTATTCAAGAATACTTTAAGAAGAATTTATCAAAAATTGAGAACTGGTTTAATGTTATCTCACCAATTAAAAAGAATATTAAGCATTTAAAGTTAGATATTAATTCTCTGACACAAAAAAAATGGAAGGAAATACTTACATGACAGCAGGTCGTACTGTTAATTCTCAAAATGTTAATTGGTGCACTCCAAGCAGATATGTTAAAGCAGTTAAACAAGTATTCGGAGGTGTGATAGAACTTGATCCCTGCTCTAACAAGTGGTCAATAGTAAAAGCAAATAGAGAGTTCTCTTTGCCTAGACACAATGGTTTAGTTGAATCTTGGAAATATAAAACTATATATGTTAATCCTCCTTATGGGGCAGATCGAGAAAAAGGAACCACAATAAAACATTGGCTATATAAATGCGCTGATGCCAATGATCGCTTTCATTCAGAAGTTTTAGCTCTGATCCCAGTAGCAACTAATACAAGTCATTGGAAAGAGTATATATGGGGCAAAGCTACTACTGTATGTTTTTTATATGAAACTAGGTTGAAGTTTTTAGAAAATGGGAATATAGAAGGAAAAGGCGCTCCAATGTCTTGCGCAATGGTTTATTGGGGTAAAAATTATGAAATTTTTTTCAATGTATTTTTAAAATTTGGAGCAGTGGTTGATTTAAGAAAATTAAAAGACAAAACAATGGGGGAAGAAATTACCATTAAAAAAAGAAGAAAAGTAATTTTACAAGATACTATATTTGATATTGAAAACAACAGTAACCAATTAGATTTACTATAAGCATAATCATTCACGGATAAAAAATAATGAAAAAAACATTTTCTTTGGCAAAAAAAAAGATAGAGAATTTATTTGGTAATTTTTTAATTTCTCCAAATATACTAGATCATTTTGGATTATCTTCTTATAATTCTGTTTCAGGCTGGCAAGAGGCTTTTTTAGTGAGGAAAGCAAAAGATTTGTTTTATAGAAAAGAGCCTGCTAATTTATAAATATGATTGAGTCTTATTATAAGGAAGATTGTTTTTTTCTCTATCATGGCAGTTGTCTGGACATATTAAAATCTCTTCCAGAAAATTCTGTGGATATGATTTTTGCAGACCCGCCTTATAATTTATCCAATGGCGGTTTTTCTGTTCATTCCGGCCGACGGGTTAATGTTCATAAAGGAGACTGGGATCAAAGTTCTGGGATAGATGAGGATTTTGCCTTTCATTCCAGTTGGATAAAAGCCTGCCGCCGGGTTCTCAAACCGACAGGGACAATTTGGATCAGCGGAACTTATCATTCCATTTATCAATGTGGTTTTGCTCTGCAAATGGCAGGTTATAGAATTTTAAATGACATTGCTTGGTTTAAGCCTAATGCTTCACCTAATATTGGTTGCAGGTGTTTTTCAGCCAGCCATGAAACTCTGATTTGGGCTTGCAAAGAGCAAAAAGCAAAATACACATTTAATTATGAGGACATGAAGTTTGGCTCTTGGGGAAAGGATTTTATCAAAAAACCAGAAAAACAAATGCGATCCGTGTGGGCAATTAAAACCACTCCTCTTTCTGAAAAAACAGTTGGCAAGCATCCCACACAAAAACCTTTAGAGCTTTTAAACCGGATTCTTCAGGCCAGCACAAAAGAAGGGGATGTCGTTTTGGATCCTTTTACAGGAAGCTCTAGCGCAGAAATTTCCGCTTATTCTTTGTCTAGGTCTTTTATTGGCATTGACAACAACCGCCAGTTTTTAAATTTGTCCATTAAAAGATTTAAGGAAGTTAAACTTATGAAACGGGAACTCTCTCCTTAAAAAACCAGAATAGGCCAGAAAACAGGCCATTCAATTTTAATAGTTGTGTCTAAATCTTGTTTTTGTAAGATTTTATACAAAACCTTAAATCTATAATTAAAAAATAACACTTAAGGCTGGCTTTTGCTTCAGAAAAACCTGAGTTTATTATAAGATAGAAAGATAATCCCTTATGAAGCGGTTTCTGTTTTCTTTTTTAATGCTTATCCCTGCTTTTTCAGCCTCTAATGATGATGGCAAATTTCATATCTGTTTTTTTGAATTGGACAATACACAAACTAGTAAAAATTTTAAAAATCGTATAAGACCGTCAGAAGACATCCGCTTGTGCAAAAAAAAACAGGAATTTAGCGCAAAAAATACAGTGGTCCATTGTTATCAGCCCCAAAAGGATAAAGAAAAAGGCGCTAAGGCTTTTGAGCGGATGATTCAAGAAATCACCCAGTCGGGAGACAGATGTGACGGGCTAGTTATGTCAGGGCATCACACAGGGAATTGGTATGGAAAAACAGGTGAAATACAATTAAAAGATCTGGAGAATTTATCTTGTAATCCTGATTATAGAAAATGGTTTTCCAATATTAAAGCCCTGTGGCTGGATGGCTGTAATACGGTCACAGATAATATTATTCAAAGCGGAGCTATTCAAACTCCCGCTTCTCGTTTACAAACAGCTAGTGGGGATGGAAAAGACGCGCCCAAAGAAAAAGCAACTAAAACTCCCACTCCTGATTCAGAAACAGCTAGAGTCATTGGAAAAGAGTATTCAGCAGGCAGCATGAACAGATGGGCTGTAGCAAACACCAGTCAGGCTTACACAGCTTCTTTAGATAAAAACACCCCTTTAAGCTCCCGATATTTAAGGATGTTCCCTCAGACACAAATTTACGGCTTTAATGGAGCCGCGCCCGAAGGGGCAAAAAAAGGACGAGCTAGTCTTATAGCAAATCATTTGTCTCTGATAGGCTCTGCTTTGCAAGCCGAGAAAAATCAAAATGAGCGCGCTAGAAAAACCGATCGGATCAAACAAGCTCTATCAGCTATTTTATCCTCTGATCCTTGTGATGATGAAAAATTGGAGGCTTGGGAGAATGCAGGATGGGAAAGTTTGAAAACAGAAGCCATAGAACAACAAGATTATAAAAAAGCTTATAGCTTGGGCTGTAGTTTGACTTTAGCCAAACAAATTTTAGATAATCCTTATTCCGAAAAAAATCAAAAAGCTTTAGCTGAATATATTAAAAACTTAATGAAAGACAAAAGTGTTGGGAATAAGCGACAGCTTTTAGA
>JAPPIY010000139.1:6789-7472 GCA_026914095.1 Oligoflexia bacterium | reverse complement strand
GTTTTATTATAATGCTCTGCTAGGAAAAACATCCTTTTTCCTAAATATAATCCGCTGTTATTTTAAAGATAATGAATCTCCCCGTGGCAAGCCACAGGGTATCAAATTGAGCTTGTCTTCTTTTTTACTTCGCAACAAGTTGCGAGGAATTAAACCCAAAGAGATTAAAAATAACTTGAAAATAGAAAACCTAGACTTAGTAGACAGGATTGAAATAATAGGGGGGGGTAACCTTCTTTTTAATTTCAGAATAAATAGATCTGATCATTACTGGAATGCTGGGGCTTATAAGAATTATAAAAGAGAAGGAACAAAAAGTTTTCTCACCTTTTTAAATAAAAATAATTTTCTGAGATCTATTTATATACCTCTTTCCTTTCAGCTAAAAGAAGAGATGAGGCTTTATATCCAATTTAAAAATAAAAAGCGAGTGAAATTGGGAGCCATTCAAGCTTTAGATTCTTACAACAAGTTTTTTACTTGGTATTCAGATTACATAACCACTGGTGTTGATAAATCCTATACTCGCTTATTCGTGTATCTGCCAATGATAGATCAGAAGATTAAAGAAAGAACAGCAAAATTATTTATTGAAAATAATAAATTGGGAAAACTTATTTACAAGAAATTTTTAGGAAAAAGAGTATGGAAGTTTATTCCAGAAAGAAAATACAAAAATACTT
>JAPPIY010000139.1:2783-6779 GCA_026914095.1 Oligoflexia bacterium | reverse complement strand
TACTTTTTTAATGATGGGGCCTCAATATTCTGCGCGAGAAAAAGATTTCCCAGACGAGTTTTCTGTCTACATAAAATATCAGATAAAAGACGGAAACAATTTTAAAAGTTTGATTCCTAAATGGGCTTGTAAAAAAGAAAAACGAGAATTTAATCTAGATTTGCCTTATTTTGATCCTTTAGATGTCCTTGACTCAAGATGACTAAATCCAACTTAAATAGGAATCATACTCCTCTGACTCGAAAATTTCACTTTATTTGTTATCCTCTTAAGTTTTCCCTTTGTGGTAGAATACAAATGCAAGAGGGTTAAATGGACTGAAAAATTAAGACCTAATAGCTCCTATATCAGGCGTCATATTTAACATTTATAGCTCTAAAAAATCTTGATTTTAACATCAACACTTTTTAAATTGAATTCACTATTTAGATGTGTGTGTCATAACTTGATGCCATAAAACGGTTGTTCCCATCTCTGATTCCACCAGATCCAGACCATATAAAACCTCTTTGTAAGGATTTGGATTGAATATATTAGCTAAACTGTTATCATACCACCAATGATACTCTAGAGTAGAGCCTTTAGGTATATGAAAGGGTTTCTTTAAAAGATAACCTTTTTCAAATGGGACTAAATAAGGATCAATCCCATAAATTCTTTTACGGTTTCCATTCAAATCGATGAGAAAAAGACTAGATCTTTTCCCTCTGAAATGCATGTGAGAGTTTATCAGATATACAGAACTTAAGGTCTTTTTTACTGGTATGACTTTTTTAATATGATAATGAGATTCATTAGGAGGAATATGGATTTCATTTCTTATATCTGTTCTCAGAATGGATGTTTGATATTTTGGCTTTTTATTACTAAAATCAAGCTTAATATGACTATAATCATCTATCATTTCTTTGCCTAGAGCTTCATAGTGTATTTCTACAACTAGTTTATGCTCAGCGGGAATTTTTACAAAATGCACTCCCCGAGCCGTTTCTTTTCTCTTATGATACTGTCTCCCCCTGCTATTCCTCCCAACAAAACCTATTATACCAATTGGTGGATGTTTATTGAAATCTACCAGTCGTTTTAGCTCAAAATCAGGTTTCATTATATATAATCTTGCATGATGAATCACTTTCGGCTTCATATCCCATTCAACATATTCTATCCATTTATCTTTTTTAAACTTTGGATCAATTAAAAAGCGATGATATAAGAAGCCTTCTTCTGGTATCACAACTTTTTCAGGTAACCGGATCACATAGTCCGGTTGCCATTTTTTCATCTTTTCCTCCGCCCATAAAGCTTCATTTTGAAAAGACTGCTCCTTTTCAAAGCCTGTCTTAGCCCATTTCAATAACATGGCCTTTTCTTTCACTCCTAAACTCCCATCCAAAAACTCCAGCTCTAAATTATCGGCTACATAGGCGGGAGGCATTAAGTCATTTTCTATTACATACTCAAACATCTTACCCCTTCCAATCACATCTTCATATCTCACGAAATTCATAGGCCCCATACTCCGTGGATTATGACAAATGGTGCATTTCTTCTTTATAATTGGCGCAACATCTTTCCAATAAACTTTTATAGGAAGCTTTGGACGGGAAATGATACAACCAGGAGCTGGCAACTCCTTCGTTTTTATTTTCTTTCCTGTTAACAAATCATCTAATACCTCTTTGACATAATAGTTTTTTACTGTTAAGTCTGCTCTATAATGGGAATCATCCAAAGGCCCTCTGTAAATCATTTGTCTGTCCGAAGCTAAAATAAAGATCTCTCCAGTTGTTTGAGCGGATAAAATATTGATAATTCTTTGTTTTAAATCCACCACATAGGGGGCTTTAAATTCAAAATTTTTTAAATCTAATCTTGCCATATTGTGAGGATTCTCTTGACCAACATAGACATAAATAAATTGAAAGCCTTTTTTAGAATATTCTTGTTCCATTATTATTTTTAATTGGTTTCCGTATTTTTCTGAAATAGAACAGACTTTACCTTGTCCTTGATCTCTTAAAATGATTACAAAAGCTTTTTTATCTTTAACTTCTGATAGGCGAAAACTTAAGCTGTTTAAAGGCCAAAAAACAACATCTCTCACTTTTTTAAGAGGCAAGGGATTTTTAGAAATATCTGGGGGGGGTATATAGCAAGAGAGGGTGAAACTTGAAAATAAAAGCAATAAAAACAGTCTTTTCATAAGGTTTAATATAATGAAGCTTATAACGCTTTAAGAAGTGATGTACTTCTAAATATTTTTACATGATAACATATATAATTTTTTATGTCTATGATTATATCTAAATTTATATTCCTTAAGATGTAAATATCCATTTTTCTAAATTTATAAAGTTTTACTCTCTCTATCCTTCAAAAATTCTCTATTCTATAAGTTGCCCTTTCTGGACATGTTGCTCTTAAATTCTTCTTTTTTCAAAAAACTGACAGGGAGCTTTGCAAACATACTGAAGATATCTGTCTGATTGATGAGTACAACCAAATTCCAGCGGCTTGTTTTTCACCACCATCTTAGTATTGCCTCATCTTTCTTATGAGAGCTTTTTCGCGAAGCGTAGAGCCTTCTAAGAGTTCCCTGACTTGAAATCGCTTTCTTACCAGTTAAGAGATGACAGCGGGGCTGATAGATCAAACTTTTATGGTTTCAGTGGTTGTAATTTGTCCTTTTATGCTAAATTTTTACTAGAATTTGCCCAACTCTTAGGGTACAGTTAAAAGAAAGTTTTCCTGCCATTATAAAAAGTGGTAGGCTCTTTGTAAGAATAGACTTAGATTTAAGGTCTAGAAACTAAACAAGCTAAAAAAAAATGATTGAAAAAAATCCAAAACTAAAACTTCCCCTCCCTTCATTTAATAAATTCTTTCTGATTTTTATTTTAAGTCTTTATGTGGCAACAGCCCATATCCTTTTGCCTGCATTTAACAAACAGGTGTTTTTCTTTCTTTTTCGTTGGGATGTATTTTCATTTATGCCTAAAGAGTTTGTATATGATTTCACCTTTGATGAAGGGAAAACTTTTTTAATAAGAGATCATAATAAAAAACTAAAGAGCGTAAATAGATTTACCCTTCAATCTTTGTTAGATAAACAAAAAATAGAAAGGATAAGAACAAACTATAAAAGTAGCTTTTTAAAATTATGTCAATGTGAATCAATATATCTGATTAAATTAAAGGGATCCCTTGCTGATCATTTTATTTACAAAAAGCCTTTAAAAATAGTGGGGACAACAAAACTGTGAAGCTCTTTTTACAAACTTACTATATCCTTCTTTTTTTTGTTTTGTATAGACAGACCAATAACTTTATCAATAATATCCCATCTATAGAGCCAGAATATATTTTTTTCGCGAAGTTTTTAAGTTTTTTGAGCTTGCCAATTGAAGCGCATTCTGTCATTTTTGTATTTGCCCTATTTTTTTGTCTATTCTCTATCTTTAAGTCTTGGAGAATTTTAAGAGTTTTTACATCTCTTTTTGTCCTTGTCCTTTTTTCTATTAAATTCTCATATGGAAAAGTACATCATCCTTGGGATGTTTGGATTTTATCTAGTATACTGGTTTGTTTGTTTAATTCAAACAAACCCTTAAATTCAAACCAGAACTTTTTTCTTCTCAGATTTATTCAAGGGGCGCTTTTAAGTCATTATTTTATGTCAGGACTTTGGAAGATACGAGCGATGTGCTCTACTCATTTCGAATTTTCTCTGTCAGAAATTGCAACAGAATATATAGCCTTTAACTTACACTCACAAAACATGCATTTTATTCTGAAATTTTCTTTAGAACATCCTTTCCTGTTAGGTGTTTCTTATTTCTGTGTATTGCTCTTTCAACTGACAGCTTTAGCTCCTATTTTCGTTAATAGATTTTTTAAACTTTACGGCCTTTTAGCTGTTTTATTTCATTTTTCTACAGGAATATTCTGAAATTTTCTTTAGAACATCCTTTCCTGTTAGGTGTTTCTTATTTCTGT
>JAPPIY010000139.1:0-2683 GCA_026914095.1 Oligoflexia bacterium | reverse complement strand
TTTAAACTTTACGGCCTTTTAGCTGTTTTATTTCATTTTTCTACAGGAATATTCTTAAATATTCATTATGCTCCAACAGTTCTAGCTTTATTATTTTTTTTCATCATAGCAGAAAGTATCAGAGATAAAGCGAGTGAAAAAGTGAACTAGAATTAGGAGTTTTTCAAAGGAAATAACAAAATGATCCATTCATTTACAAGAGAATACAAACTAAAAAGAGTTGTATCTAAAAAAGTGTGTGAGGAATTCAGTTTCAGTTCTTTAAGTTGAATGCTACTCTATAGAGAAATCTTATCTCTTCCTTATTAACAGCGTCTCTTCTATGCAAACCACTAGATTGATCATTAAAAATTAAATCTCCTTCCTCCCATTTATGGTGATATATATATTTTTTTTGAAACATGTGCTTTTTTAAAAAAGAAAAAAACTCCAAGCTGTCAAAATTATTATCGCCTTCTATATACATATTATTTATATATGGATGACAAAAATATAAAGCTGGTTTATTTGTATAAGGATTATAAGATACTAGAGGTTTAACTATAGTTTGGTATGTTTCTTTGCCTCTTTGCTTATCAAATTGACCACTAAATATTTCAGCTTCTTGTGCAGTTAAGTTCATATTTTCTTTATTACACCTTATAACTACTTTTACTTTATGAGATAGATTCTTATACTTCTCTGGCAGATCCTCATAACTTAAATATCCATTTGCAAAATAGGTATCCCCTCCTAATCCTTTTTTCACACAATAAAGAGCTATAAATTGCTCCGGGTGTTTTCTATTATTACCAGCAGAATGCCAGCTCAGTTCTGCTGAAGGAAAAACACCTACCCTATGTCCAGAAGCGTCTCTTTCATTTGTTACCCTGGATATTTCAGGGTAATCTGGATCATTAAAATAATAATCATGTCTATTAGTAAATCCCGCTTTTTTCACTAGTGAAACGAAAGTTTCAGCAGTTAGATGTTGTTTTTTCAAAATAACTGTTATATGCCTCGGAACTAAAGAAACTATTTCCTTAACAGTTTCAGTTGTTGCTAATTTGATATCAACAAATATCTCAGCATGGGTTTTAAAAGTTTCAATTTGGTACGACAAATTACTTGGTTCCTATTTTTGAGTCAAAGAATTTGAAAATCATGAGCTATTGTCTTTCTCCATAATAATCTGGTTTTAGGATGGTTTGAAATTTCTGTTCTCATATGAGCTGTATCTAAATTTGACATGATTTGAATCATATTAGGTTTCCATTTTTGGTAAAAAAAACATTCTTTTATTTTCATTGTTTCTTCTATATACTCAACAAGATAATTTAGAGACAGCTCCTTCCCTGACTTATGTATCACTTTTAATAAAAAAGTATTCCCTTTTTTATAAGTTTTATCTTTTTTCAATCCAAAAACATTACTATCTACATCCATGGCAGTAATAAATAAACTTTTTTGTCCAGTTACAGGATTTGTTTCAACTAAGGGGTAATAAAATTTTTGGGTTTTATTTCTATAATTTTGCACTACAACAAAATGATCGTTTAACCAGTTTTGTTTCTCTTTTGAAAGCAAGTTGTTGAAAATATATCTTAAATCCAGGTAAAACAAAATTCCAGAATTTTCATCTGGGATTTGAATAGAGTATAATATACGAACAGGGTGCCTCCATTTAGACCATGAATTATCTCTATGCCAACAAATGGATTTTTTATAAAGGCCACTTTGATCATTCCAATCTACAATACCATTAGATTCCATTCTTTCTCCATGTAATTCATAATGTTTATGGCCCCATGGGGCTCCTAATTTATAAGAAAACTTCACAAATTCTTCCTCAGATAAATCAATATCTTTAATTACAATAATATTTCTGTCATATAATATTTGCTTCCACTTTTCTTTTGAAATTTTAATCATTTCATCAAAAGATATGTTTTCTATAACAGCTCCAAATAAAGGGGTAATATTTTTTATATTCATTTTAAAAATCCAGATTGTTAAAATCTATCTTGTTATTGTGAGGATTATCTCTTAATTCTTGAATTAATGCCTTTACAAAGCTGTCATCCACATATTTGTTATTTCGATGAATATGAAAACCTTCTTTGCTCAATCTATCAATTGCAAATGGTCCTTTACTCGTTACAAAAAACCTATCGTAATATTCTTCTTTTGCCCAAATACTTACAATTTCAATCAACATTTTACTAATGTCTTTATATTTAGCTCGGAATAATATTTGTTTGTTTTGCCTACAGAACTTAACTTGCTTGTTATGATTGTGTTCAAAATTTTCAGAATCTCCGGATTTTGATATTAAGTTTCTCATTGTAAATTCTTTAGAAACCAAATAATTTCTTACTAGTATTCTGTTAAAAGTTTCATTTAAATGATAAATTGACACTTTTGTAAAAAAATATTTGGTCATATTCCTCATAAAATATCCCTTTCTATTAGAAATCTCATTTTATACCGCTTTTGTTTGAAGTTTCCATATTTCGTCATTCCTGTAAAGCATGTCCTTGCGAAAGCAAGAATCTCTAATTGAAAGAGGAAAACTCAAACAGGATTGGTATAAAACAATCATAGAGACTATTATACACATAACTGTAAGTTCTATCAATAAAATTCTAAAATATCAAGAAAAACAAGCACAGATACTTTTAGCCTCTCTTAAAACTCTCAATTC
>JAPPIY010000188.1 GCA_026914095.1 Oligoflexia bacterium | reverse complement strand
ATATCCCCCTTCTGTCTTAAGGTTCAAAGACCCGCTTACTTTTTGAACCTCTTCAATTTTTTATTTTATTTCTTACTTAATATAGTTGTTTCTACTTACTTTATTGTTTCTTTATCTTGTTATTCCTATAATCTTATCACCTCCTTAATCTCGTCACTCCCGCATAAACGGGAATTCAGTAAAACAATGACCTTCTTTCCTCTTGATGATTTTTGGCTGGCTGTGAAAGCTCCTCTGCCTCCAATTCCTTTTCCCTTCCTTCTAAGTCAGAACAAACAGAAAAAGGAAAAGACAAACTCTGTTCAATAAAAACTGTTATAACTACTTTCCGCACAAACAAAACTCCACTCCCAAAAAAATCCTAAAAATCAAAACAACAAATTCCAAAAATAAACAAACCCCACATATAGCAACCTAACCTTTCACAGCCTGCCAAAAATCATCACACTTTCCTAACTTAAACTTTACCCTCTCCTTAACTCACTTTAACTTTACTACTTACTAACTTAACTACACTTACATCCTCTCTGAATCTGACCACTCTTGCGAAATGATGAGTGAGAGTGGTCAGATTCAGAGAGGATGTTCCCCCATTTCTTTAAATCTCCAAACCTCATAAAAACCTTTAAATCTAAAGCTTAGAGGGTGAGCAGAAATACGAAAATTCCTTTTTCTCCTCTTTATCCCATAACCTACCTGTGAGCAGGGGTGTATCCATACCCCTTTTAAACTCTTCAGCACCTGCCCACACTTCTTTTGAGATATTCTCTGAGACTTTTTAAATGTCATTTTCTTAGTTGTTAAAGCCATTTCTCCCTCTCTTCTCTTTTATTAGTTTCTCTTAAATCCTCATCTCTTGGCTCTGGCAGTTTAAAATCATACTTAAATACCTCCTCCAGTGTAGAATAAGCAAACTGGCAATCTCCCCATATCGCATATTTGTCCCACAGCTTAGACAAAGACTCTCCTGCCGAGCAGGTTAAAACCACATACCAAACAAACCATATCTTCTCCTTCTTCTTATACTGAGAAAATATTTTTTTATATCTGTCCTTGGATTTCAGTGTAAGCTCCAGCTCTAAAGCCACAGCCTTCATCTCTCCCTCATGGCTTGTAATAAACAGGCTGTCTGGCACTAGGGGAGGCTCATCCATATAACTGGAGGAGTTTCTTTTTTCTTCATAATGGGACTTTATGACTTCTTTCTTTAAAATATGCTCTGATGTCCAGTTTTCCGTTATTTTAAGCCTCTCAAGCTGTATTCTTATAGAGGAAACAGCTACATCATGCTGTAATGTGTTTTTGTTTATAATTTTGGTTTCAATATTATGCTTGAATAACAAGGCTGACCTTTTGCTCAAGACCCAAGCTAAAGCGCCATTAGGAAGACCTTCTGAGGAATAAATAAAGCCTCTTTGTTTTAAAAGCCTCAATCTTCTTAAAACAGTTCTGGTATTGATGCCTTTAAAAATGAGTTCTCTTACTTGCTGTGTGGAAAGCACTCCGTAGCTTTCCAGAGTTTCAAGAAGAAGCAAGTCTCTTTCTGTGGGATTTGGAACAGAAGCTTTTTTATTGTCTAAAGGCTTTTGTTTAAAAAGTTTCTGATTGATGCCTATAGCTGAATAAAACTTGTTTTTCTGAACTGTTTTATCCTGATAGGGTTTGACAGCAGATACATTTGATAAATTCCTCCTGCCCTCAAGCTCCCCATTAAAGGATGAGGAAGTGTTCGGGCAGGTGGAATTTTTGTTTGTTGAACTTTCTTTAAATATCTCTTCTTTTCTCTCAGACATTTTCCACCTCTTTAATTATTGCTCGCAATATAAACTTTGAGTTGCAAAACACACTTGCTTTTAAAACTTAATGTCTTACTTCTTTTCTATTTTATTTCGTCTTTATTTTTTTCCTCTCTTTTTTTCTTTTTTAAAATTCAAATTTTTAAACATAGTTAAAAAATACTCTTTAACCTTTCATAAAATCCAACATGGCTTTTTTTGTTTGATGAGCTGATTGAAGCTCTGTGGCTGTTTGTTTTAAAGTCCGAAAGCTGTCACCCAGTCTTTCAAAATGTTCCTTCAGGTCTTTTTGATTCTGTTCTGTTCTCTCTGTGATTATTCTGTATTCATAGATTCTTGTTTCAAGATTTTTAATAAGCTCAAAAGTTTCTTCTTTAAATCTTTTCAACTGTTGGAGGTCTTCAAGAGAAGTTATGAGTTTTTTATATAAAAAATTAGAAAAGAAAATAAGAAAGACAGCCAGTAAAAAAGAAATAACTGCTAAATTATCAAAAATGCTCATAACTCTTTTCCTCCTTAAACAAACTCAACATGGGGAGGCTTTAAACCTTTAACTGCTGAAATGTAAAACAAGGAATCAAAAAAAATCAAAGAAAAAAAATATTTTTTTCATTTAAGATTTTGATTTTATTACAGAAACAAGAGGTTATAAACATACATAAACAGACACTAACGGTTATAAGCAGTTATCAGCAGGAACTAGCGGGAAAAATTACAGACAATTTAAGGCTCTTTTTTAAAGAACAAATCCTCTAAATAAATTGACATAGTGCTTCATTTTCATCTTATAAAATATAGAAAACCAGCTAATAATTATCACTTATAAAATTCATATTTATCAACAAACTTTTCCACAAATTTTCAATTCTATTAAAATAAAGGCCGTTGCCAATCGTGTCATAAAAAGAAATCACTATGAAAAAATGACTTAAACAAATATGATTTTTTCATCTTTAAGAGGATAAAAAATGACAAAAATTGAAATGAAAAACATTACTGATGAAATTACTTATATAGATGAAAAGCTCAGTATTCTCTCTTCCGATAATCCAATAGAAAATCAGCAAAGAGAAAGACTATTATGCCGGTTGGATTTTTTGGAGTATAAAATAGATTGTTTTCTGCTGTCTAAAAGACGAAATCATTTAAGACTTGTCTCTTCCTGATTTTATTTTTTTAATTCGTTCCCCTTTTGGAACTCTTTGTCTTGCTTTTTGAATACGCTTTTTCTGTACTTTAGCTTCTTCTTCAGACGGACTTTCAAGCAGTTTATAAACCAAGTCATTAAGCGTCTGCCATTCTTCTCTATTTTTTATTTCATCTCTAATTTTTTTACGAGAGGTAATAAAATACTTAGAAGAATCTATTTCTACATTACAAGCAATTTTCCGGATTTTTTTTGTAAAATTAACAATATCTCCATGATCTTTGTTGTTTGGATTATATTTAGAAATAGAGGGTTTTAACAAGTGTCTGTGAAAATGTCTTGCTCCCCACTGACCCTGAGCTTGTAAATCCCTAATTTTATTTATAAGAGAATCGCTGTTTAAAACTCCTTCAAGATATAAACCCTCATTTTTACTATCAACTTTTGTATAATATAAAGATGTATCAATGATTCCTTCAGAATCCTCTAATAATACAGCGGCCACATTAGTTCCGGACGCTGTATAAATAACTTTCAATTTTGAAATAGGAAATTGTTTTTCTAAAAGCTTCTGGTAGTTTATTCTCTGTTTAAAAGTTCTTTTTCCACTACTATTTTTATTCCAAACTTTTTCAACCTTTTCAAGATAACTACTTAAATGTGTATAGCCTTCATGTTCTGCTTCGTTTGCGTTCATCACTCCATTTTTGTTGTCCCAAGGAATAATTCCTGTATTTGGTTTTAAAATTCTAAAAGGAGCTATAGATTGTCCTGTATAAACCGGTTTTAAAAATTGAGATTCCATTTTGGCTTCTAAAGGCTCAATATTATTCCATGGAGTTTTATCTTGATTAGAGGTGATACCTTTAACCAAAGGAGTTCTAGAAGAACTCCCTAATTGTCCTTTTTTTATTTCTTCAACAAAATTAAATCGTCTGGGAACTAGAGAGGCTCCCTGTTTAAATTTATTGTAATAGTAGGAGTATTGTTCATAATCATTTACAGCCCAAGCTTTGTTTTCTGAGGATAAAATTTCATCAGCTTCTTTTAAGCTGGCATTTTTTTGAGGTAATTCCCCTTTAAAGAACATGACCTTTTCAGATAAGGCTCTTTCTATATCTTTTCTTCTTTCAGAAAACAAAACACAAGAAGGAATTTTGAAAAGATTTTTAACATTAGAATCAAAAGCCCATGCTTTTTTAAATCTTATGTCCATATAACTGCCGGCAATTTGGAAACGCCCGGTTCTAAAATTTGAATGGTGCTCTCCATTTATAACCCCGTAAGGCAAGACAAAAGCCAGCGTTCCTTTTTTTCTCATATAGAGGTGAGCAGACATAATGAAAAAATAAGTTGAAATATCTTGGCTGGTTTGAAATTTTGAGATGTTTATCTTTTTCTCCCATAATAAGGTGTCCTTACATTTACTTTTAAATTTTTCCTGCATTTTTTTATTCATACTATTAAATTTTAACCAAGGGGGATTTCCTATCACCACATCCGCTTTTTGTTTTTCAGAAGAAAGCCATATCGGGCGAGTTAAATTTCTGGCTACATAACCCCAGATATGATTTCTATCCTCTTTTTGAAGTTCCAGTAAGTCTTGATAAGTTTTGGATAAAGTTTTATATTCATATTCATCAGTTGATTGTTTTTTGAACCACGCTTCAAAGCCTGATTGTTCTTTATGTTGTTCAGCAAATTCAATCATTTTAGTTACAACCTTATCAAATTCACCTGATTTTTGACATATTGATTGGGGGAATAACAGTTCTCTGCTTTTTGCTCCTGTGTTTTTATCTTTAGGAACTTCTATTCTTAAATTATATTGACCGAGTACCTCATCCTTACTCCATTGCAAAGAATCTCCTAAATAAATAGGTACAATAACATCATCAGGTCGATCTTTTTTTATCTCTTCCAGCATTGCTAAAAGATAAGTAATTCTTGAAAAAATTACAGCCACCGGATGAATGTCAATACCGGCTATTTTTTTACATATAAGACTAATCATTTTTTTAGTAGAAATACCTTGTTTTTTTGCCGTCTTGATAAGAAGCTTTATGGAATGGAACAAAAATGTTCCGGAGCCACAAGACGGATCTATGATTCTATACTCCAAAGGTTTTTTTATAACTTCTTTACAGATTTTTTCAGCCAGCCAATCAGGTGTATAATATTCTCCTAGCTTATGTCTTTGTTCTTGTCTGATAAGTCCTTCATATAAACCTTTTAGGATATCTGCTTCAATTGTTGAAAAATCAAACCTTCTTATATGAGATGCAATTTGTTTGATTAAAGAATCTCCTTTATTGCAGAAAGCTATCCAGCTAAAAAAATCATCTTCAACAACACCAATAACACCGACATCTTGAAAGGATTTTCCATTTAAAAGGTCTTCGCCCTTTGGAATAGATGAATTATCAAAAAAAGATATATAAGCGATAGCTTTTGAGATAATCGTCAAATAAGTATGCTCAATAAATAGAGATTCATCTGCTCCTTCCGTTCCATACACAATATCAACAGATTTTTTCCATAAATCATATTTCAATCTTATATCTAATTTGCTCTTAGCTTGTTTCCATAAGTTTTCAATTTGCATAATAGAAGTTCTGCAAAGGGGGCTTCCCTGTCCTATTTCTTTGCAAATGATTTCAGGTGTAGCCTCCAATTGCTTCTTAATTAAAATCACACTTTCAAGCCATTGAATAAATTCACTGACTTTATCTTTATTTAAGTTGAATTGACTAATTTCTTTTAAAGTACAATTTAGAAGTGAATAAGCTATATATTTTTGTCCATCCGTTGCGATACCTACATATTTCTTGTTAGTCTCTGTTTCCTTAGATTGTATATATTTTTTAATTTGATTTTCAGCACCTGACAACTCTACTTTTAAATCTCTTTTTACTTCAAAAACAGTTCTTCCCCATAAAGCGTCAATACGGCCTCTACAAGTTAAAAGATTTTCCTCAAAATCTATTTCTTCAGTTTTAGCTCCAAGCTGGTCTTTTAAAATATTACAAAGTAGATGCCTAACTTTTTCATGCCCAGGTTTTCTGGATAAAATGATGATTTGTTCTTGTATATCTTTTTGTGTTGCCATTTCTGCACCTTCCCTGGTGTTGTTTTCTAATTAAGAACAGTGCAAAAAGGATGCCATGTGGACCTTTAGTCTAAAGTGTTTTATGTAGAGAGCTTTATTTATGCACCTTATTAAAGAAGATGTGCTGGTTTTTTTATAAAGATGTCTTGAATGATGTCAAAATATAGACACCTGATTGTAGGCTTTTTTGACTCTATTGTAATGTGAAGCAAAATGTGATTTATTTTATTGGAAAATAAAATTTTCTATTATCGGCACAATCTTTCCCAACATGATGAACATTGGAAAGAGTCACCTGTATTATCTTGATAGATAACACCACAACCCGGACACGAAGAAAACGAGTCTTGTTTTGCAGTGTAATGACAATATAAACAAAAATAATTTTTTTTATCTTTTGTTTCTACAAAGCAATTTTCTCCTTCACACTCAGGACAAATCATATTTTCAGCACACATTAAATCTTTTGGCCTATATAACCCTAACATATCATGGTATAAGTCTTCATATTCATTTTCAGAAATAGATTTATAACAAAATAAACACTCCATCTTCATGTTATCTTCATTTGGAACAACAGATTTATTATTACATTTATCACAATCTACAACGACTTTTTGTTTATCTAATTTTGGTCTAATTTTTTTCATTTTCTCTTCTACAAACCTTTTCAACTCAAAACATTTCATTCTTATTTTTTCTATATTTTGCTTATCATCATTTTCTAAGTTTGAATTTAGATGCTTTTCAATAAACTCTATTGCAAAATCTAAACCATAGGCTAAAGTAGATTTAAAAGAAACCAAAGTTTCTGATTCAAAAAAATGCTCTATCTTATTTCTTTTTTTTCTTAAGATAGAAAAAGTTTTCTTGTGTTCTTTAGTAAAATTCACAGAACCAATATTTGATAACCGATTCTGACAATCTGTAAAATTAACACCATTGAAATCCCCTGACAATAGGCTTTGCTCATCTGCTTTATTGACATCTGCAAATAACAAAGACCAATGTTCCCTTTTTAGTTTTTCTTTTAAAATTAAAAAAATTCCAGAAAATAAATGAAGAGTAGAGTATTTTAATTCCTTTTCAGTATCATATTTATTGTTTTCACTACATTTAAAATGTTCTATGGATTGAAGGAGAAAACATAAGCCATTCTTTAATAATTGTAACTTTCTTTCCTGCATCTTTCTTTTTTTCTTTAATGTCAATATCAGAAATTTATTAAAGTGATTTTGCTTTAAATATATCAAACCCAACTTTTTGGTTTAGAAATTCCACCGACTACATCCGGGAACTGACTATTTTTTAAATGAGCTTCTTCCAAACTTATATTTTTATGCGATATTTTTTGTAAGTGCTGTTGAGCAGTTTTTAAAGTAAGAGAGCCATTTTTGTTTTCGGGAGGAGTAATAACAATCGTTCTCTTCTTAAATTTATTTCTTGCATCTGTAAAAAAGCAAGAAAAAAATAATAATTCTGCTAAAGCAGTGA
>JAPPIY010000149.1 GCA_026914095.1 Oligoflexia bacterium | reverse complement strand
CTTTTCGGATTATTAAAGCGCACCTTATGTTTTTGGCTGAACAATACAAGCCGGACAATTCAAGGAGAAATTATATTCATTACTAGGTTCAGTCATTAAATGAGTCGGGAAGGTTAAAGGTAATGAAAGCGCATCAGAGCTTTCATAGAGAAATAAGGCGAATTATGGATGGATGAGGAAAGCAAGGGAGACATACCTGTTTTTTCAATTTCCTGTGGGGATTCCCTGTTAGGGTAGGAATTTGAAGGAGGCCTATAAAAAATGAAACTTTTGATTTTAACATTATTAAGCCTAATTTTTCTGAATCCCTGTCTTGCTGAAGACATAACACTTAAATTTTATACAAACGCTTTTTCAGACTTAAAAGCAGGAGGTGTTGCTTTTAATGCAGGTTTGCAAGAGTTTGCTGAAGGTTATGGAGAAAGCCCGGTCTATTATGTCTTTTCCAGTGGAAATGAAAATGAACAAATTGCTATGAAAAAAGGGACGGCATTATTGATATTTCCAAGCTCTATAAAGGCGGGTGAAAAAGCGTTTTGGAGCAAACAGGCTAATGTTCAGGAGTTAAAAGGAAAGATTATTAGATTTAGAAACAATGACATTTCAGATAGGATTTCATGGGATGAAGTTTCAAAGGTATATATGGAAGCTGGATTTTTGCCAAACGAATTTGAGATAAAGGCGGGTAAAGTAGATATGCTGTCAATGGGTGGGGCTTATATGATTGATCCCGGAAACGGAGGAGGAGGCCCTTATAAGGTTTTACATAGGTTCAATTCTCCAATGAGTTCCTATCAAATAGAGCAGGCTGGTATTTTAGAAAATGAGGCTTATGCCATTGGCCCCGGAAATGGAGGGGGCGGCCCCTATAAATCGCAGTTCTATTTTAGGAATCCACAAAAGCGTCTATCACAAGAAAAGATACAGGAGTTAGCAGAGAAAATGGGGCTTGGGGAGGAGATTATTACAATGGCTCCTGTTGTTTCCTATGCTTGGAACAACCCTTATGAAGATTTAGAAGTTGGAATAAAGCGAATTTATGAGGGAGAAGTTGTCTTGAACAACTGGTGGGGTGGAATGTATGAAGGCAACTTGGATAAAGAGTTTTTGCGGGAAATGCTTGAATCTCCTACTTTAGCAAAAGAGATTGAGAACACCAATGCTTTTTCAGTCTATGAAGTTTTAAATGGGGAATATGATATGGAAGTTTTGGCTCAAATTCCAGAGAGTGTTTTCAGAGAAAAAGCAGAAATGGTTTATAAAGGCTATGGGGAAATGGGAGAGCCTGTGTTTCAAATAAATGATACAACAGGAGAAATATCTGGTTTTTCAACGGGTTGGTTTTCCAGCGACTCCATAGACTTTTTTCAGTAAAAAACTTCTTTTAGGTCTTTAATAACCCCCTTTGTTCCAAAAAAGAATATATTTTATCTTGTTACCATTAAAAAAATATGCAAAAGTAAAGTATGGATATACAAAATAGAAACAAATTAAAGACAATTCTAAATAAATGGCCTCAAGGCTCTATAGCAACTTCCCGTTGGCTGAGGAGTTTGGGAATATCCAGACAACTTGTTCAAATTCTCAGTTGATATTTTCTCTATGAAAGGTATAATTCTTATTGCCACTAATAGTGAAGCTGGAGCTTATGCAGGGGCATAAAAAATCTCCGTATTTATACTGATTCTGTTTGAAAATTCCTTTTTCAATGAGATTCCTGCTTTTGCAAGAATGACGAATAAATGGAAAAACTTAAACAGGATTAGTATAAAAGAAAAGCTGAATAACTTTTTATAAAAAAGTATATTTCATTATTAATGACAACTATGGATAATCCTAACAAAGACATGTTCACTAAAGACTTAATTCAAAATCAAATAAAAGAGCTTTGCTCTCTTTTGCAATCATTATGCCCTATACAAGTTTTAAAAACAGCTTATTGGGAGTTTATTTTTAAACACTTAGGAATAGAAACAGAATCTGCAATAGGCACTGAAGAAATTCATAGTCGTTTTCTTGTTGAATACTTACAAAGTCTTTTTATTTCTATAGAATTAAAGAAACCACTAAAACAGCCAAATGCTGAAGAATGGGGAGAAATAAAGGAAAAGGTCAAGCAAATATATGACATTTGTCAGTTGTCCCTTATAAATAAAAATAGTAGTGAGTTTGTAACAGAAGAAGATATTTTGCTTTTTGGTAAAGTTTTCTCTTCTTGGTATATTAAAGGAAAACGATACATAGCACATGAATATGAGCACTTAAATAAATTATTAACTCCTCATGATGAAATATTGAAAGAGTTATATGGAGTAAACGGACAAGAAATAGCAGAAGGCGTTAAAAATCTTTTTTTAACTGCATGTTCTATCTTTCCACAATCTTTGCAAAGATATACCGACATATTAAAGCAATTTAAGCCTTTTTATGATACACTTAAGGAGACACAACAGTCTGAACAGAAAATTCAAAATTTACTACAAAATAAAATCAAAGATTCAGGTTTAAAAGAGAAAAAAGAAGAATTAGAGAGGAAGTTGCTCTCAGACAATTTATTTGATGTTGAAAGAATAACTGGTTGGCCAAAAAACTTTATTAAAAAATTTTCTGCACCTATTGGCAGTAATAAGAGTTTTTTAGTAAGTGGCAAATACCCTGGTACTCCTCTTCAATTACTTCCAATAACAGAAAAGCCATTTTTAGAATATAATTCAAAAATTTATTTATTCAATCTTTACATTTTACAAGATTATTTATATCGAAACATACAATCGGCTATTTTAAAAGACAAGCCTAGTTATTCAGAAAAATGGAACAAAAGACAAAATATCATATCAGAAAAATTACCTTTTAGAATACTAGAAGAAATAATTGGCAAACATGAACAAATTAAAAATTTTTATTATACCAAAGATGATAACGGCAACGAATCTTTAGTTGAGTGTGACGGAATTATTTTATTTGAGGAATGGCTTTTTGTGATTGAAGTAAAATCTGGCAAAATGTCCAATAAGTCTCCTGCACAAAATGTCGTTTCTCATTTTGAATCAATCAAAAAATTATTGTCTGAACCAGCAAGACAAGGCAGAAGATTCATTGAGACTTTAAAAAATGAGAAAACTCTACAGTTATATGATAAGAAAAAAAGAGTTATAAAAACAATTTCCACAAATGATTTCAAACAGTCCATAGTTATGGCTGTTTCTTTAGAACAGCTTACAGATATTTCCCCTCAAGTTCAAAATTTCAAAAAGTTAGGTCTCAATTCAGAAGGAGAAGCAACTTTATGTATATCGATTGATGATCTAAGAGTGTATAGAGATTTATCTAATGGAGTAATTGAATTTTTTCATTTTCTCACAGAAAGAAGAAAAGCCTTTTATAATAACAGGCTTACTTTAGATGATGAGTTAGATCATTTTGGAATGTATTTAAAGCATAACCAGTATCATGACATTACAGAGGATATGCCTAATTCAAACCTTAATATTTTTGGAGGATATCGTGATGAGATCGATCGTTACTTAGGATTCCTTTTTTTAGATTCTAAAAAAGCTTTGAAACCGAAACAAAGTATGCCCTCTTTTTTAGAAGCTATTATAGAAAATTTAGAACTTAACAGAAAACCCGGATTTACCAAGATAGGAATAGCTATTTACTCTCTTTCTGATGAATCAAGAAATAAGTTGAATCAAGATATTCTAAATATAATGTCCTTACAGTATAGCAAAAGAAACATAATGCCTTCTGTTTTTTCTTTAGGCAATCTTAATGTCTCTTTTGTTATAAGAATTCCTGATATTCAACTTGATTTTGTTCCGAGAGATTATGCCATAAAAAATATGTTTATCCAAGAAAAGGAAGAAATTTTACTCCTTGATATTTCAGTGGATGAAAAGAATCAAATTACAAATGTATCCTTTGAATGGATTAAAAAAAATCATTTAAATAAAGAAGAGGTGCATAAGTATAAAGAAGAAGCAAAAAGGTTCGCGGAATTTAGATTCTTTAATCAGACGAAAAACAGAGATAAAAAGAAAATTGGGAGAAATGAAAAATGTCCATGTGGCAGTGGAAAAAAATATAAAAAATGTCACGGGAAATAAATATTATTTTTGGATTAAACTATGAGAATAAAAGAATATAACAAACTGGTAAGTTTTGGATTCTTTCCAACAATAAATAAAACTCATGGTATTTTATTTATTAAAAATGGAAGAGAAATAGAAATTAAAATTACAGATGTATTAAGTAGCAACAATTACATAAAACGAATTGTTGGGTATGTAGAGCAAAATGGTTTTTAACCTCTCACTATCGGGAGAGTGTTTTCAATCTCTTGCTTTTTTTCCTTTCAAAAGCAATATGAGGCTCTTAAAAAGAAGCTGTTTTAAATAAAGTAATATCTTTTTCTTTCAATATTTTTAAAGTGAATCTATCCCACCGCGGGATATTTGGGGAGAATCTACCACCGTGGTGGGATTGAAAACTGCGTTTTTGGCTGTTTATTCCGCCGTGGGATGAATTTTAGGCTGAATCTACCACCGCGGTGGGGAGTTTTCAGCCTTCCACTTTTCTTTTTCTTTTTTTCTTTGTAAAGCTCACAAATCCACAAAACAGCGGAGGTGGGTTTATGAAAAATTTAATTTGGTTTATAGGCTTTTTGGTTTTTTGTAGCTGTGAGGAGCTTTCTTTTACAAATGAAGATATTAAAGCCTCAACGGAAAAATCAAAAACCACAGAAGCAATAAAAAAGCATGGCGCTTTTCAAACAGAAAACAAAGCTCCTGTTTTTCAAGAAGAAAAAGATACTCCTATTATAAAATCGGCTGAACAAATAGCTAGCCAGATAACAGAAGAAATCCCTCCTCAAGAAAAACCTTTCTTGGATGAGGAAATTACTCTCATATCAGAAGACTTAGAGCTAACAGAAGATGCGGTTATCCAAAACGGACAGGTTGTTTTGGATATGGTCACGATTAAAACATTTGAATATGACCTTTTCATCATAGCAGAAGAATTTGTCTCCAATCATTCAATCATCAGAAACTTCTCTGAAGGTGGGAAGGCAAAGAAACTTCAAAATGGAAGAAACGGAGGGAGTGAAAAGGGGTGTTTAAAAGTGCTGAAATAATGCAAAAATCAACAAATCCGCCACTTTTTAAGCCCAACTATAGTTGTTAGCAACCTCTCACAACTTACCAATCACTAAAAAATCACTAAAAATTTTATAGTAAAAAAGGGAATGATTAAATTACCTGTTCGTGTCTGAAAGTGCAAACATGATGGCTTCGTCTTTTTCCCCGTTTCAATGATAAAATTTAGTGATTCACTTCCTTCAGAGTTTAATAACCTGAAGGTTCTTTTCTCACAGGACGTCTGGGGTCTGGTTCTTCTGGACGAGAAGGATAAAAATGATGTCTCACTCTATCTAATCTCTCGTCTAGGCAATTGAATATAGAAATGGGATGACTGGGCTTGTATTTAGTTCGACAAACCTCCATAGCCTGCTTTTCCGCTTCATATGTAGTAATTCCTTCTCCTGTGATATATCTACGATCCAATGTATCTATTTCACATATACAAGTGACTTTAACCAATTTAATTTCATTTACCATTTGAAGAAGCTCATCATATTTTTTTTGCAACTTCGCTTGATCTTGTTGCAATTGCTTAATTTTTTGGTAGGTTTGGTGCGGCCCACTGCTTGTGCTATCTTCACTTGCTATAGCTCCCTGAGCAAACAATAACATAAAACTGAAAATGTGTTTCATTTTAACTCCTTTTTTTAAGATTTAAAAAAAATCTAAGTAAGACACTTTTTATTTTAAAGTTTAGAAGAAGTCTATAGAATTCTAAGAATCGGAAAAAATTTCAAAACTATACTCTAAAATAAGCCCAAAACTCAACAAAACCCCGCTGTTGTGGCCAAACTATGACTGCTTATAACCTCTCATAACCCGACAATCCCGTAAAAATCCCGTAAAGATTTTAAAAAAAGAGCCTTCATTTTTTTTGAAGGCTCTTTTTTTGTGGTATATGAGAAATGGGACATACAAAGAATTATCATTCAGAACCATTTTTCAGCTTCTTTATTTCCTTCTCAGAAAGGCCCGTCACTTTGGCAATAAAAGCAATATCTGCTTTTTCTTTCAGCATATTCAAAACGACTTCCTGTCGTCCTTCCTGTCGTCCTTTTTTCAGACCTTTTCTTTCGCCTTCCCAACGGCCTTTCTCTTTGATAATTTCCCTTACATCTTGCATAAGCCCTCCTTGTTTTAATATCCCCGCTTCTATAAGCAATTTTTCAGCTTTTTCCCAAGTTTTTGAATCTAATCTTGTATTATCCTTTAAATACTCCAATATCCTTAATTCTACAGTCCTTCTTTCCTTTCCCTTTAAACCTTTCAGTATCTCTTCAAATTCAGCATAAGCGCTATTTATTTTTAATACAGTCGGTTTCTTCTTTAAACTCCATATCTCAGATAATAGGTTTATGACGCTATATCCCTTAAATTTCCTACCCTTAAAGGCTTGTTGGATTTTTGGGTCTTGCGTGTTTATTATCTTCGGTTCATAGTTTAGCATATTTTTTCTGGATTCAACAGGAATCTTGGAAAAAAAAGGCCCAAAATCCTCCTCTTGTAGAGATTTTTTCCACTTGAGGGGCTTTTCCCCATGGTAAAACAGCACAGCAATTATGGGCTGGGGATAGCCCGTCTCTTGGATGCTTTGTTTTCGGCCTAACACTTGATAGTCTAAAAGCTGGCCAAATGCGTTTTTTTCATAGTGACTTTTGTGTTCCAAGAGAATGAAGATTTTTACCCTGCTTTTCGGATAACCTTTAAAAGGGAGAGAAAAAATAAGATCCGCTCTTTTTGCTTCAAAAGTGTCTTTTTCCACTTTCAACTTGTTTAAATCATAAGCCTGAGCTTCTTTCTTTGAAAAAATAAGTTTCAGCAACTCTTTCGCAAGCTCTATGTCAGAATAGAAGAGTTTGAAGAAATTATCATGGGTAAGTTTTGGCTTTTCCCTCTTTACCTGAGATTTGTTCTTTTCGCGCTTCTCCATAAGTAACCCTTATAGTTTATTCCCTAAAAGCCACACATACAGGCTCTTATAGAGATTTAAAGGAGCTTTAAAGAAAATACAAGCCATTTATTTTTTGATTATGGTCAGCCTCTTAGATAAAGAGGCTGAGTTTTATTTTTAAAAGAGTGGATGCCTCCCGGAAGGGAGGCGTTTTGTTTTTTGAATCTCACCTGTCAGGTTCGCTTTCCCTCTTTTTATTGTCTTTAAACTTCAGTCGCTTTCTTTGACCAGATAATTTCTGGTTTTTGTTTATTTGATTTTAAAGGAATAAAAAAACTTAATAGTTTTTTTATAGAAATTATCTTCAAGAAAAAAATCGGTTCCTCTTGCCAATTTTATTGACTGTCCTTGGGGTAATTTTTAAGAAAAAGACTTCTTATCAAAAATAAATGCGATAAAGAGATTGGTTCATGACAACTTAAGCCCATTATGATAGGGGTTAAGTTGTTAAAATGAC
>JAPPIY010000098.1 GCA_026914095.1 Oligoflexia bacterium | reverse complement strand
ATCTGAGATTTTAGGCTTTTCATTTATCAGTTTTTGAAAAAAGAACCTCAAAATTTCAAACCCGAATTTTCAAAGGATCAGTATATTTCTTTTTCTTCTTTAAACTTTTTCTCTTTTAACAGATTTTCAATCTCAGGATTAAATTTTTTTAATCGGAAAAGCTCTTCGTTTTCATCTATTTCTTTTTCGTATTTAGAACCCTCTGGGATGTCTATGGCTATAATCGGACCACCAATTTTCATAAAAGATATTTTCATTTTAGCTCCATCCTCCCAATCTTTGTAAAAAATCTTTTCAATTTCCATTTTTTGATACCTTTTTTATTGTTGTCCCCGCGCCTGCAAATAATACTGTTCTTATTTCCTTTATTTCTGCTTTTAAATCATTTTGTCCGTCTTCTTTTAAATGTTTTATTTTTAAATCTAAAAGAATATAAACGACAAATACTAAAGCGACAACAGGTGAAGATTGCAAAAGAAACTCAAGAATTTTAATCATTTAAAGCCCTGCCTATATTTATTATTCATACCAGACGAAAAAAGTCAAGTTTTTAGAAAAACTATAGTTTAAGAATAGGGTTTGTCGACTAAAATGGTATGATAGGTATGGGATTGACAAAGCAAGAACATTCTATAATCTATGGTCTGATGTTTTTAAAAAAAGTTTTTTCTATAATTTATAAATTTTTTATTTCGCTCAAGCTAGCTGTTTTTACACTAACGGCTTTGGCCTTTTTAACAGCTATTGGGACTTTAGTAGAATCAAAATACGATCAAGAATTTGCCAACAAGTTAGTTTATCATTCTTTTTGGATGGCAGTTGTTATGATATTGTTGGCTGTTAATTTGACAATGGTTTTGATTGATCGCTGGCCTTGGAGGAAGAGGCACATTCCTTTTGTGTTGGCTCACTTTGGAATTTTAACTTTAATGTTAGGCTCTGTTTTTACAAAATATTTTGGTGTGGATGCCTCTCTCTCATTTAAGGAAGGGGAAACCAGCTCCGCAATCCGTCTTTCTGATATGGAAATTAAAATTTACTCCGCTTATGATGGAGAGCGATTCAGCCTTATTTATCAAAAGCCTGTAGATATGTTTTTTATAAAACCTACAGAACAAACACCCTACCTTATATCAACAGCTGGTGAAGAATTTAAAGTGGTTCAGTATCTGCCTTTTGCTGTAGGGAGGGAGGCCTTTAAGCCTGTCTTAAAAGGAGGTCAGCCGGCTCTTCGCTTTCATTTGTTTGGATCTAGAGCCAATTTAGCGGAATGGCTGTCTTTAGAATTAGGACAGACAGTTGTGAGCAAAAAGCTTGGGCCTGCCGTAATTAGTTTAACCTTGGATAAAAATTATAAAGCTAAAAACGATAAGGAATTGGTTTTGTTGGTTCAAGAAAATAAGCTTTTTTATTTTTTTAATAAAGGCGGAAAGAAGCCTCTCAAAACGGGGCAGACTTTTCAAACCGGATGGATGGATTTTGAATTTCGTCTTTTAGAGTTTTTTCCAAAATCGCGAAAAGAATTCATTTTTACGGCTCAAGAAAAACCCTCTGAAAATACATTGAAGGCCATTAGAGTTAAACATGACGGTCAATCGGTTTGGCTGGGGCAAAACTCTTATGTTCGATTTTTTAAAGAAGATAGGCTTTATGTATTGGCTTATTTGAATCAAACGCAAGCCTTGGGTTTTAGTTTAAATCTGCTTGACTTTAAAATCACCAACTATCAAGGGAGTAGTAAAGCGAAGAGCTATGAGAGCCAAGTGGAAATGGAAGACGGAGCTCAAATTCTTATCTCTATGAACGAGCCTTTGAAATATAAGGGATGGACTTTTTATCAATCTAGCTTTATAGAGCCTAAAAAAGCAGGCGATTCTTATGTTTCTGTCTTGTCTGTCAATCGGGATCCCGGGCGAATTTTAAAGTATATAGGCTCTGCTCTTATTGTGATAGGAATTATACTTTTGTTTTACCGCCGAAAATTGTCTCATTTTGCTTGAAAATTTTATATTTAGTCGGTGTGAAAAAATTTGTTTTATTTTTAAAAGTGTTGTTGCCTATAAAAAGCCTAAAAATAGGGAATTATACGCTTAACTTCTTTTTTATTGTGATATTGATGAAGGAAATGTTTTGAATATTTCAGAAATGATAGGTCTTTTGGCTTGTTTTCAATTAAATTTCATTCAATTTCTAATTTACAAGCTAATATGATGCAGTGTGTAATAGTGTGACAAATAAAACAGCCAGTCATTAAATTGTTGTTAATTCTATCGTGTTTTTTATCAAAAAGTTATTCTTATATTTTTTTCCAGCATTTATGTGCCCTGCTTATGGATATACCATCATTGAGGAGCCTCCATCCCAATCCGCCCATCAAGAAACCAACAGCTCACATTCTAACTCTGCCAATGGGGAGAGTGATTCTTCGTCTTTCTCTCAACATGAGACGCTCTCCGTAACTTTGAGCGGAAATGTTCCATTTTTTGAGTTCCCCCTCTTCAAGAACAATCTAATTCTATATGGTCTTTTGTTAAACAAACACTGAACCTTCCCAGCGAAGTTCCTCCCCCAGTCATTTATTTTTTCCCTTTTGAAAAAGAGAAACAGTCACAACAACTGACAGCTTGGCAAAGACAGTGGATTGCAAACAACCCCTTCATTTGGACAGAGTATGTCCGCTATGAAAAAATCAGCCCCTCAACGATCACCCCTGAGTGGATTAAAGGTTTTTTAGAGCATTTTTTGCTTTTTCCAAAACACTTTATAGCCTTTCATTATGACAATACCAACTTTATACAGCTCAATCCAAAAAGAGCTTTTCTCTCCTACTATCAAAATGATCCTTATGGAGTGAAAAGAGATATGGTTGGGTTGGGTTTTTATATTATGGGACATGAAATGCTCCACTATGCTTTTCAAGAAAAAAAGATTCTTCCACATGAAGATCACCACTGCTTTTTTACGCTCCCTTTACTGCCTGATAAACAAAGTGTCTTAAGCGCTTTAAGCAACTTCTTAATTGACAGTGAGATTAGTTTTTCTGGGATAAAACTGCTGGGTCTGCAAAAAGAGAAAAACTTTCAGCCTTGCAAAAATAAAAAAGATCTGTTCTCTCTACAGAAAACAACAGCTTTGAAAATCAGGCCATCCAGTGTGAAAGAGCTATAGAATTGCTTTACTAGCTCTGTCCAAGAGTAGAGACTGTCTCATAGATATAAAGAAATGTGCGCAAACTAGCCCGCCAGCAGTTTAGAGTGTTGTTTTTCTTCTGAAAATTTATTAACTAGCAAATTGGCTTTAGCTATATATACTGATCTTGTTTGAAAATTCGGGAATTATAGACATGACTTCGCACAAGAAACCTTTAAACTAAGGAAATATAAGGGGTTTCAGGCTGTTTATCCAGAAAAAAATAAAGAGATAAAGTTTCCTTAAAAAGAAATGCAAAAAGCTGATAAAAAAAAGCAAGTAAAAGGAATAATGCGAAGTCATGTCTATAATTCCCAAATTTTCAAGTTTCAACTAGACTCCTGCCCCTGTTTCCACGAGGACAAGTTTTGCGGGAGTGACAAAAGAGGGGGGAAAAATCAAACAAGATCAGTATATACTTGAGGTATTTATTAAGACAACTTCTAAAGTATCTATGGGCCTCCTGTAGTAAATTGTTTTAATCAACTATAAACAGAGGGACTGCTCATAATGAAAAGCCATTGACAAAAAGACTGTTTTAGTGTATCTTACAAGAGTTTAGGAGGCTAATTTAAAGGGGATTTTATTAAATGACAGCTCAAAAAAAACTTTCTATCTCTGCTGAAAAGTTTAATCAGAAAACAGAAGAGCAGGCTTTTTTTACTTCTCGTGTGGATCGCATTGTCGCTTGGAGCCGGCGGAACTCTCTTTGGCCTATGACTTATGGAACCGCTTGTTGCGGCATTGAAATCATGTCTGTTTTAGGGCCCCGTTATGACTTGGCTCGTTTTGGGGCCGAGGTGGTGCGTTTTTCCCCCCGGCAGTCTGATTTGATGATTGTCGCTGGCACCATTACTGAGAAAATGGCTCCTGTTATTGCCCGTGTGTATGAGCAGATGATTGAGCCTAAGTATGTTATTGCTATGGGGGCTTGCGCCAGCTCCGGCGGTTTTTATAGAGCTTATCATGTTTTGCAGGGGGTGGATAAGGTGATACCTGTAGATGTTTATATTCCAGGTTGCCCTCCCACTCCAGAAGCTGTTATAGATGCTGTGATGTTGGTTCAAAAAATGATAACTGAAAACCGCCCCCGTCCCTATAAGGACAACTGGAAGCCAGGGGCTTATCGTTAAACCTGCGTTTTAAAACAGGCTACAGAGTTTGGCAGGGAAGATGAAATTAAATAAGGCGTGTTATATGGAATTCAGTAATTGCGGAATAACATTAGAAATTTATGATAATATAATTCAGCAAGAGAGATTATAAAAAATGAGTAATATTAAGAGCTTAAAGAAAGATCTGAAACAAGAATTTCAAAAAGAGTTTGTGTTTAAAAGGCTTTTAAATGCGGATGTCCTTTATCTCAATTCCGAAGAGATTGTCCCTGTGTTACAGCATTTAAAGGAAAAGCGTTTTTTTGATTTTTTAATGTGTGTGTCGGGAGCGCATTACCCTCATCAAGAGAAAAATTTTGAAGTGTGTTATGAACTGCTGTCATCAAGAGATATGACCCGTTTGAGAATAAAAATTTCTGTTAAAGAGGGGGAGCTGATTCCAACAGCTCAGTTTGTCTATCCGACAGCTGATTGGTTTGAAAGAGAAATTTATGATATGTATGGCTTAAAATTTAAAAATCATCCGAATATGAAAAGGATACTCACGCATCATCAGTTTAAAGGCTATCCTCTTAGAAAGGATTATCCAGCGGATTTACAGCAGCATTTGTCAGAGCCTTTAGAGTTTTGTATGGACAATGAGCCAGACGGCAATCCTCCAAATGATGAAGGAAAGGATTTAATGCCTCTCAACATTGGCCCCTCTCATCCAGCCACTCATGGGACCTTGAGAATTATGGCTCTTATGGATGGGGAGAAAGTTCATCGCGCCAATGTGGAGATAGGCTATCTTCACCGCTGTTTTGAAAAAATGGCGGAAGAGCATCCCTACAATCAAGTGATACCTTATACGGATCGTTTAAATTATTGCTCTTCTCCAATGAATAATGTGGGTTACTGCAAAGCTGTGGAGGAGATGCTAGGGGTGGATATTCCGCCAAAAGCTCAAGCGATGAGAGTGATACTGTGTGAATTGTCCCGCATTATTGATCATATTGTTTGCATTGGAGCCGCGGCTTTTGATTTGGGAGCTTTGACAGGTTTTTTTCATGCTTTCACCTATAGAGAAAAAGTTTATACTATTTTTGAAAAGCTGTGCGGAGCCAGATTGACTGTCTCCATGACTAGAGTGGGGGGAATGGCCAATGAGCCGCCGGCCAATTGGTTTAAGGATATTCTTCAATTTTGTGAGGAAATGAAAAAGGGAATTGAAGAGATTGACATCCTTTTGACAAACAATAAAATTTGGATGGATCGCAATCAAAAGGTGGGGGCTATAGACACAGAGCAGGCCATAGCTTGGGGATACACAGGGCCTTGTCTGCGCTCCACGGGTTTAGGCTTGGATTTGAGAAAGTCAGAGCCTTATTATGGCTATGAGACTTTGGATTTTGAAGTGCCTGTGGGAACCACCGGGGACGCTTATGACCGTTATTTGGTTCGTGTGGAGGAAATGAGACAGTCAGTTAAAATTATTGAGCAGGTTTGCAAAAATGTTCCGCCAGGAGATTACAGCCTTCGGGATAAAGATATTGTTTTGCCTGAAAAGAAAGAGGTTTATGGAAATATTGAAGGCTTGATGAATCACTTTATGTTAGTCATTCATGGACTCCGCCCGCCTAAAGGCGAGTGTTATTCGGTTACAGAGGCGGCTAACGGCGAGCTGGGATTTTACCTTGTGAGTGATGGAGGGCCTAAGCCCTATCGCTTAAAAGTCCGCCCGCCTTGTTTTGCAATCTATCAGTCTTTTCCTCATTGCATTCGCGGAAGTTTAACGGCAGACGCTGTCACTCTTTTAGGAAGCATGAACATTATTGCCGGTGAGCTGGACAGGTAGTATTTTTAGAATTTATCAAAAGAAGTTAGTACACCGATTAGGTTTGAAATTTCAACACAACAGTCATTCCCGCGTAAGCGGGAATCTCCAGAAAAAGCGGGAAAATTCAAACAGGGTCAGTATAATTTATAAGCTTTGATACAGGGCCTTTTTCATTAATTTTAACCTTATCAATAGCAGAAAGAATGTTATTTGTTAGCTCTTTAAAGTCAGTATAACAGGCTTGAACAGCTTGATAATGTGATCCTATAGCTCCATCTCCAGGCTTTAGCAAAAACATAGGTTTTGTTTTTTCTTGCGCCATAGGCATTAAGGAGCGGTAGTCTTTCAAATGGGCCAGCATATAGGGATTCTCTTCATTTGGCGGCAACTGTTTTTTCACCACATATTTGCTGTAAGCTCCTGGCATTTTATTCATCCATCTTTGGTAAGCTTGCACAGGCCGGTCTTGCCTGATAGAATGTCTCATCATAATATATCCTATAGGAATCATATTTCCTTCAGGCAAACAAAAATCCAGGTCTTCTGGTTTTTTGTTTTTTCGCTCCATCCAATCTTTTTTCCATTTGTTTAAAAACTCCCCAACATTTTTTAATCCTTGATAGGAAAATAAATCTGGGCCTAGGGGGAATGGATAGGAAAGTACAAGCCTTTCATTTAAAAGCAGTAAAATTTATTTTAGAGGCGCACTGATTTAACAGATCCTGAAGGGAATGGCTTTATGATAAGCCAAAATAAAACTTAAGGCTGTATTCTAAATTTTTATAAGCATTTCAACAACGGGTGTATTTATTTAAATTGGTTTTAGGAATTCATAGGGCTGGCTGGATCAATTTTTCTTGCCTTTCTGGAGTTTAAACAATACATTAGTTTTTATGAAGGCTGAAAAGCAGAGTTTCTCTCTTTCTAAAGAAAGGCAGGAAATTATTAAAAAGGAAATGACTCGCTATGAGACTAAGTTATCCTGTTTGATTCCCTGTTTATGGCAAATCCAAAAAGAAAAAGGCTGGATTTCCAAATCGGCGGTCAGCTGGCTGAGTGAAATAACACAAATCCCTGAGTCTCATATTTACGAGGTTTTGATGTTTTATACGATGTTTAACAAAAAACCAGTCGGGAAATTTCATGTGCAGGTTTGCTCTAATGTCTCTTGCGCTTTAAATGGCAGTCGGGAGCTTATCGCGGAGCTGTGCGAGAAGTTGAATGTGAAAGAGGGGGAGACAAGCTCCTGTGGAAATTGGACGGTTTCTAAGGTGGAATGTTTGGGGGCTTGCGATGAGGCTCCGGTTATTCAACTCAATGACAGTTATTTGGGAAAAATGAAAAAAGAGTCAGCGCTTTCTATTTTAAAATCAAAACTCAATGCGGGGACTTTCTAAAAATGGAGCATAAGCTTTTAACAGAACATTATCACCGGGAAAAGTATTTAACTTTAGAGGG
>JAPPIY010000007.1 GCA_026914095.1 Oligoflexia bacterium | reverse complement strand
CTGTGATTTCGCTGTGATTGACTTTGTTTGAGTGTGAAACTGCGGGAAAAGCAAGGAAAAAGCATGGCGGGTTAATACTTGATTTTACTGAATTATTCAGTTTTTTTCCTTTTTTGAGCTTGTTCTTTGGCAAGCCCGTAGTTTAGTAGATCAACTAGGTGTAAGGTTTCAAAGCTTTTCTGAAAAAAAACTTAAAAAAAGATTCAAGAAGAAGAAGAAGAAGGCCGATACTCTTTATATAAACAATAAAAGGATGTTTTTTGTGAACAAAATTATAACCAATTTTACAAAATGAGAAAAAAATGAAACTATTTAAAAAGCCTTCTAAATAATTAATTGTGTAATGAGCCGATTTGAATTTTGAGACTTATTCCCATTAACAATTTCCTCGCAACTTACTTTTGTTGTGTAAGCCTCTTATAGTCTTCTTGCCAGTTTGAATTTGTACTTCCTTGGTATTCACCAAGAAAAGGCTTTTTATAAAATATTGTATTAACTTGTGTGTGGGTAAATCGACAAAAGCACTGCAGGCCACCTCTTCTAAGACCTAGCCAATGGCTGTACTCTTCACAAATGACGCTTGAACTTTTTATATATTCTGCTTCTTTTGGATAGATGAAAAGAATGGAACAGTAAGAAGTCATAAGAAATAAAGCTTCCTGCATAGAAACTTTATTCATATATTTATCTGGATATCTCCTATAACTGGCTTCATCTTTATCAGATGTAAAATTAATATAGCGCGCAATAGTTCCTGGTTTAGGTTTTACACCCTTACGCTTATCTGGATCTGCTTCAAAAGCTTTCATCTGGTTAATTACGGTTTGGAGTCTTTCCTCCTTTGACTCGGCAGTCTGAATTTCCTTTTGCCGAGTTTGCGGTTCTGTTCCAACAATTTTCCTTTTGCCGAGTTTGCGGTTCTGTTCCAACAATTTTCCTTTGCCCATTTGCCATTCTTTTTTCAACATCTTCCCTGTGTGTTCTGCTTGTGTTGTTTTTTCTTTGCAGGCAGAGCAAACAATAATAGCTGATAAAAGAACACTCTTTAAAAATAAACCGTTTTGTTTACTATCTAGTTTTTGAATTGGTAATTGGTAATTATATTTTTCCATTGTTCACATACCTCGTTAATTGAAAAGCCTCAAAACCTTCTTCATTCCTTATGCCCTTAAGTTTTATTCTTGTTCTTGAATTTTTTTCATGTCAACTAAATATCTATATAAACGGAGAATTTTATCTTTGAGAACTTTTTTCTAGACATTCTAGACATAAGTCTATTTATGTTGCTCCTGTTTGAATTTTCAGGAATTACATATATTAATACAGCATAAAATTTTTTAAATGAAGATAAAGCTTAAATTTATAGCAGTTTCTAAAATTTTTCGGTCTTTATTTTTATGTTTCATAAAAGCTTTGAAACCTCCTTATATCTAAAAGCTTTCATAACTTATTTGCTGTTTTAAGTATATAATTCCTGAATTTTCCCGCTTTGAATTAGATTCCTGCTCCCCGCCCCCTTTTCCATGAGGGCAGGCTTTCGCGAGGACAAGCTGAGCGGGAATGATGAGAAATCAGGAAAACTTAAACAGGGTTGGTATATTACGACAGGCCCTAATTTTAACTTGAGAAGAGAAGATTTGTCCTTTATAAATAGATCATGTTACAAAAAATTTTGACAGGGATAAAGCCAACCGGTCAAATCCATATAGGAAATTATGTGGGGGCTATCAAGCCCTCTTTAGATCTTGCGCAGAAAGACAATATTTCCTCCTATCTCTTTATAGCGGACAGCCACTCTCTAACCATTCAGCCTCCAACCGCCGAATTAAAGCATTCTATCCACCAAGCCGCCTCCGCATGGCTGGCCTGCGGTTTAGATCCAAACAAGGTCTTTTTTTACTGTCAGTCTGATATTCCTGAGCTGTTTGAGTTGAATTGGATTTTATCTTGCTGTACCCCAAAAGGATTGATGAATAGAGCGCATTCTTACAAAGCTAAAAGAGATCAAAATTTAAAATTAGGAAAAAAAGACCTAGATGATAAAGTGAATATGGGGCTTTACAATTACCCTATTTTAATGTCAGCGGACATTTTGCTCTTTTCCCCCCATCAGGTGCCGGTGGGAGGGGATCAAGTCCAGCATTTAGAGATGGCTAGAGACATAGCCCAAAAATTTAACCACATTTATAAAAGCAATTTATTTACTATCCCAAAAGCCCTTGTCCGAGAGCAAAAAATTCTACCGGGTTTAGACGGAAGAAAAATGAGCAAGAGTTACAATAACGAAATTCCCTTATTTTTAGAATCAAAAAAACTTCAAAAACTGATCAGAAAAATTAAAACCGACTCTCTGCCGGCAGAAACGCCCAAAGACACAAAAAACTGCCTTATTTTTCAAATCTACAAACACTTTGCCTCTGCCAAAGAAACCCAAAATTTAAAAGAGCATTATGCCAAAGGGATTGGCTGGGGGGAGGCCAAAGATATTTTATTTTATAAATTGGAGGATTATTTTAAAAAGAAAAAAGAAACTTATGATCATTATATGTCTCAACCCCTAGAGCTGGAAAAAATTTTAAAAACAGGAAGCGAAAAAGTGAAAGAGGAAGCTCAAGCTTTTTTAAAACAAGTCAAGAAAACAGTTGGACTCTTTAAAGAGCTTTAAAAAACTATGAAAAGCAAAATCCCTTTAATCTGCAAAAAACTCTATGAAAAAAACCTGATTGCCGGTTCTGACGGCAATGTAAGTGAAAAACAAGGAAACAAAATTGTTATCACTCCCTCTAATGTCAATAAGTCTGAAATAAACTTAAAAGACTTATGCTTGATAAATGAAAAAGGCCAGAATTTAAAAGGACAAGCCTCTTCCGAAAAATACATGCACTTGGCCATTTACAAATATCAAAAAAAAGCTCAAGCCATTGCGCATGCCCATCCTCCTTCTGCCATTGCCTTAAGTTTAGCGCGAGCGCATTGGAAATTTTTGCCTCAAGCTCTTCCAGAAATAGTAATTGCCTTAGGCTCAGTTCCTTTTGCGCCTTACACTCGCCCTGGGACAAAACAGTTAGGAGAGAGTTTAATACCCTTTGTTCAAAACAGCAAAGCCTTGATACTGTCTCACCATGGGGCTGTGGTATGGGGGGAGAATTTACAAGAGGCTTTTTCAATCATGGAGCAGTTGGAGCATGCTTGTAAAATTTTATGCCTTTCAGAAGCTATGGGACAGACAAAAACTTTATCTCAAAAAGAAGTGAATGAACTATTAAAAAAAACAAAAGCGGGTTTAGGTTTATAAAAAAATCTTATGGCTGAAAATTTTTAATTTAGAGGCTTAAAATCTCGGACATGTGTTTTGCCACAAAGCGACTTTCAGCCGCGTTGTGTTCAAAGCCGAACTCGTTTTAAGCCTCTAAATTAAAAATTTTCAGCCATAAGATTTTTACCGCCATCTCCAGAAAAAACTTTAAAATCCAAACCAAGTCAGTATAATCAAGCTTTATGAGCTTTGAATCTCATTTTAACTCTTATTTGCAAAAGGCTTTTTTAAAAACCCCCTCCCCGGCTCAAAAGCTTTTGAAAAAAGCCCTCCTTTATAGTTTACAGGCAAAAGCCAGTCGCTTTCGCCCCCAATTGTGTTTTGCCGCTACAAAGGCTTTAGGTCAAAATCCAAAAAAAATTCTTCCTTGGGCTATAGCTATAGAAATGATACACACCGGAAGCCTGATCCATGATGATATGCCTGCTATGGACAGCGCAAAAATAAGACGAGGCAAAGCCTGCAACCATTTAGTTTTTGGAGAAGATATAGCCTTGCTGGCTGGAACTTGTCTTTTTGTAGAAAGCTTTTCCCTGCTAAAACGCCCTGTATTTGATAAAAAAAGAAAAGAGATTTTAGACCTTTTAATTTCTAAAGTTGGCTTTCAGGCTTTAATGAGCGGTCAGGCTTTAGATCTCAAAAGCAAATCTCTCTCTAAAAAAAACACTTTAAAAATGATGCAGTTAAAAACAGGCTCTTTGATTTCAGCCTGTGTTTTAGGCCCTCTTTTGCTGTGGGGAAAAACAAAAAAAGAAAAGCAGGCTCTAAAAATTTTTGCTGACAATTTAGGACTGGCTTATCAGCTGGCCGATGACTTTCAAGATCGAGATGGCGCCAATAGAAAATGGCTCTTAAAAGAAGGAACGGCTTGTTTAAACAAAAGCTTTAAAGCTTTAAAAAGCTTAGATACAAAAACAGAACAGTTACAGGATTTAACAGCCGTTATCCAAAACAGATTTTCTGTTTAAATATTCTTATTAGAAAATTACAAACCTAACAATTTTTCACTCCCATTTTGAAACAAAGAAGGTTGCAAACTTAATATTCTTTCATTGGCTAATTTCACATAATTTTTGTTTATTTCATAGCCTACAAACTTTCTATTATTTTTCAACCCAACAACAGCCGTAGTGCCGCTTCCCATAAAAGGGTCTAAAATAATATCATTTTCAAACGAGTAAAGCTGCATAAGACGAAACGGCAGTTCTTCCGGAAAGGGCGCGGGATGGCCTATTTTTTTAGCGGATTCTGTATTCATATTCCAAATAGATTTTGTCCATTCTATAAACTGCTCCTTTTGAATGGTCGTTTTTTTATTCTGTTTCTCCCTTTTATAAACTCCCTTTGAAAAAATTAAAATATATTCATGCACATCTCTTAAAGTAGGGTTAGAAGGAGAGCGCCAGCTCCCCCATGCGGTAGAAGTTCCGGAACCAGCCGACTTATTCCATATAATTTCACCTCTCATCAAAAAACCTATGTCTATCATCATTTTAGAAATATAGTCAGAAAGAGGAATATAAGGCTTTCGCCCTATATTTGCTATATTGACGCAAGCTCTTCCCCCTTTGACTAAAACTCTATAAGTCTCTGAAAAAACCTTATTAAGAAGGTTTAAATATTCTTCCAACGATAAATTTTCATCATATTCTTTTGAAACATTATAAGGAGGAGAAGTTATCATTACATGAATAGAATTGTCTGGCAATTCTGTCATTTTTATTGAGGACTTTAAAAAAATTCGATTAATGACATCGCTTTGAATTGAATTTTCTATGTTATCTTGCGCTATCTCTTTGCAGTCTAAACTCTTATATAGCTTTGAGCTATAAAATAAAGAAGAATCATGCCCCTGTCTCCCTGAACTGCCAAAAGACTGTGTTTGTGTTTTGCGTTTTTTCATAAAAGCTCCTCAATCAATTTTAAAAATTTTTCAGCTCTGCCTTCCATGCTTTTTTCCCTATTTGATTCAGAAATAATTTCCCCCAACTTATTTTTTAAAGTCAGAAAATTTACTCCATTTTTAACAAAAACTATTCTAAAAGATCCTATAAACTAGAATTTAAAAAGGAATGTGATCTTCCGGAAGGGGCGGTTTTATCTCTTCTGCTGGAATGTTGTTTTCAAAAGCTCCAAATTCCGGCACCCATTTAAGCTCCACTGTTCCTGTAGGCCCGTTCCTATGTTTGTTAATGATCACTTCTGCTGTGTTATTTCCTGAGCCTTCGTCATAATAATCTTCCCTGTAAAGCATCATTATCAAATCCGCGTCCTGCTCAATAGCTCCTGACTCCCTTAAGTCAGACAAAATAGGCCGGCGGTTGGCGCGTCCCTCCACTCCCCGATTCAACTGAGACAAAGTGATAATTGGAATTGCCAGCTCTTTCGCAAAAGCTTTTAAAAGGCGGGACATTTCCGAAACTTCTCTCTCCCTAGTCTCACTTTTTTCCGGCAGTTGCATCAGCTGGAGATAATCCACTACAATTAAATCCAAGCCTTTTTTTGCCTTTAACCTTCGGGCTTTAGATCGGATTTCATAAGGAGACAAAGGAGAAGAATCATCAATAAAAAAATCAGCAGAGCTTAACTGGGCAGCGGCGCTGATAAGATCACTCCAGCGCCCTTCTTGTATCTGCCCGCTTATAATCTGTGACAAGTTGATTTGAGAGAGCGCGGACAGCAGTCGCATTAACACTGACTCTTTAGACATTTCCAAAGAAAAAAAAGCCACTTTTTTCTTTCTATAAAGAGCATTGTGAAGAGCAAAATTTAAACTCAAGGCTGTCTTACCCATAGAAGGCCTAGCCGCTAAAATAATCAAATCCGAAGGCTGAAAACCTGAAGTCAAATGATCCAATTCAGAAAAAGAGCTGGATAATCCTGTTAGAGAAATTTTTTTATGAAACAAATCCTCTAATCTTTTTATGCCTGTTTCCACTAAGCTGTTCAAAGGAACTAAATCCGATCCTTTGTTATGATCTCCTAATTTAAAAATTTCAGATTCCAAGTAATCCACAAAGTGCTCTATCTTTGTGTAGTCTTCTTTATAAGCTTTTTCTATAAACTCTTCTGACTTCTGTATCACCTTCCTTAAAGTGGCCTTTTCCACTGTGATGTCCGCATAGGCTTTTATATTTGCCTTAGAGGCCAATTGATGTATCAAGTCACTTAAATAACTCGCCCCTCCCACTTGATCTAATTTTTCACTCTTTTTTAAAGAGTTGGCTACTGTAACCGGATCGGCGCTTTGACCTTTTTTATACAGCTCTTGAATATGCGCAAAAACAGTTTTGTGGGCCGGCTGAAAAAAATCCTCTTCTTTTAAAAAGCCAGCCACTTCATCCCAGTCCCCCTCTTCTCCCATTAGAAGAATGCCAAGAATAGCTCTTTCAGCTGATAAACTGGATGGAAGGACTTCTCTCATCTAACTGGCTCTCACTTTTGATCTAAAACCTATCTTTTTCTTCAATGTATTTCGATTAATTCCCAAAAATTGAGAAGACCTGATTTGGTTCCCTTTACAGTAATCTAAGACTGTTTGAATAACTTTCCGCTCCACTGGCTGACAAATATGGTTCAAAACATCAGAAGACGGAAGCCTATCCTGTGAGTTATCCAATAAAAGCTTAACACGGCAGGCAAAAAATAAATTCAAAGAAGATATAGAGCTGACAAAAATACGATTTTGAAGATAAATGAGCTTTTTCTCCCTCATTACAACCTTTTGAACATTCAAATTATAATGCAATATCTTTTTCTTTAATGTATTGCGGTTGATCCCCAAAGTTTGAGCGGTTTTTACCTGATTCCCACAGTGTTTTTCCAAAAACAGCTCTATCACAGCCTTTTCCGCCGGTTCAGAAAAAGTTTTAAAAATTTGCCGACCCAGGGGCCTTTGCTGTAAAAAATAAAGCAATTTTTTTTCTACAATATCCTCCATCTGAACATCGGCCAGTCGAATTAAAAGAGCATTTTTTGAAGAATGGATAGAAGAACTGAAACTCATTTCAAGCAATGTAATGTCCCTTTTATAAAATTGCAATAAATAATTTTTTTGTGATTAACTTTGTGGAAAAATAATATTAAAAAATTAAAAACCAGACTTTTTCTTTTTTTAAATTTTATCTATACTTAATTTCAGAAATGACTTGGAACAAAAAAATTAGAGAAAAAGTCAGAAAGAACAGGGTTAAAGGCTGTTTGATTTTAGGGCTTTTAGTTTTTATAAGCCTCAGTCTCTATAGCTACAACCCCCAAGACCCCTCTTTTAACTCTGTGGGCC
>JAPPIY010000332.1:6669-7607 GCA_026914095.1 Oligoflexia bacterium | reverse complement strand
TATCATGACTCATGACCATATCAATAATAAAATAGACAAAGTCTTTTTAGTTGATAAGCCAAATAAACATGAGAAAGGCTCTTTCAATCAACACAAAACAGTTAAGCCTTTATCCTTGTTTAAGTATTTAATTAAACTAACAACTAAAAAAGGCAGTTTGGTTTTAGATCCCTTTATGGGAAGCGGAACAACAGCTTTAGCTTGTAAAGAGCTTGAAAGGCAATTTATAGGGGTGGAAATTAATAAACAGTATATTGAGACTGCTATCAAAAGACTAAAAAGGAAAAAAACAGAAACAGAGCCAATGGAATTAACCTCATTTGTTGAACAAACAAGCGTCTAAAGTTTCAACAGCTTTTTTGAGCTTGTCTCAATAACTCAAGTTTTTATTTTTGAATATTTGTTTTATATTTTTACCCGCCTGCTTGTTTATAGATGACTTGAATATTTCTTTACTTTGAGGTGAGTTTAAAAATTGACAGCTAGTTTCTTTCACAAAAAAACTCAAGAATCATTCAAAAAGCCCTTAACAGCTTTTATAAACTCTTGAGGCTGTTCCGCATGAAGCCAATGCCCGCTGTTTTTGACCTCGCGCCCCTGTATCAAAGGGTTTAATTTTAAGGTTCGCTCCATATCCGCCCTTGAAAAATGAGACGAGCGCTCCCCTCTTAAAAATAAAACAGGAATTTTAAGCGCCTTTATCATAGAAGAGTAATCTAAAAGCCGAACATCTGACAACAATTGCAAAAGACCTTTCTTATCAAATAAAAACCGAACAGCATCCTTAGATTTTCTTTCTAAACTGCCCATTAAAAAATTAGACAATTGAGGAGAAAAAACAGCCTTTTTCACAGCTTGATTGAAAAACTCTCTTGCGTTCTCACGGCTGGAAAAACTCTCTGGCAAATAAGACAGAATTTGCTTGATCTCTTCACCTG
>JAPPIY010000332.1:0-6659 GCA_026914095.1 Oligoflexia bacterium | reverse complement strand
GGAGCTGTCAATAACAATCAATTTTTTAACTAAATCTGGCTCTTTATAGGCTAGATAAAGACAAACCCAACCCCCTAAAGAATGACCAGCTAAAACAACAGATTTTAAATCTAAAAACTCTAACAGCTCTTTGAGATCTTGAGCCAATTCCTCCACAGTATAAGGCTCTTTATGAAAAGAAAGGCCATGACCTCTTTGATCATACAACAAGCAGGCGCAATCCTCTTTAAAGGCTTGGCTGACGCTGTAAAAATTTCTCCAATAGCCTAAAATCCCATGCGCAAAAACAAGGGCCTGATCGCCTGAACCCAGTTTTTTATAATTGAGCTTGTTATCCATATTAATTGACTATCTGTCTAAGCTCTTAGAGAGTCAAAAAATATTCACTGGTTTTTTTTCTACTTTATAAAACAGACTGTTGCTTATACTGATTTTGTTTGAATTTTCCTGTTGCCTGAGTTCTGCCTTTTAAACAAAGATTAAAAAAACTACCATCGCCGCCCGCCGCCGCCACGACCTCTGCGATCCCTGCGATCCTTATTGTTTCTGTTTTTATCACGCGGCTTATCAACATAGGCCCTTACATTCATTGGACGGCCTTGCAAATCATAGCCATTAAAATCAGATATGACAGCATTTTTGCCTTCTTCTGTGGACATTTCCACAAAGCCAAAGCCTTTGGATCGATTGGAGTGGTGATCACTGATGATTTTTACAGAAACTACTTCCCCTTTTTGAGAAAACAAATCGTTTAACTCACTTTCAGTAACATCATGGGACAAGTTACCTACATATAATTTTGACATTATTACCTTACCTCTCTTTGTTGGTTATTTTTCCGACTATTACAGATTTTTATACTGTTGTCTATATAAAATATAAAAAAAGAGTTTATACGCTTGAATTTCCATAAGATCTATAAATAGCCTTTAAATATAAGGGTTTCAAGAGGTATTATGAGACAGAAAAATATAAAAGCGGGAATCAAAACAAATTTCCAGCAAGAGCTAAACACAAAAGACCAAGGATTATGTTATCATCCAAGTCTGCTTTTTCCAGCAATTTATTGATTTTGATTCGGGATTTAGCTTCTTTTGGCAAAGACCTATCTTTTTTATTCTTTCAATATAGCTTTATATTTATTAAGGATGGCCTTTCAGGAAATGTCTCTCAAAGAAGATATTGTTAGGATTTGACAAGTTTTCACTAAGACATTAAAAAAATATACATACTGATCGTGTGTGAGTTTTAAAGTTTTTTCTGAAGATTCTCGCTCCTTGCCCCTATTTTCACGAAGGCAGGCTTTCGCGAGGACAAGCTGAGCGGGAGTTCTGTCTTCTGGGGGAAGACGGAACAAATTGGAATAAAAATTCAAACCAGATCAGTATAATTTAATTAAAAGGCTCAAGCTATGGCTAAATATTCACATATAGAGGCAGAGAAAAAACTTCAAAAAAAATGGGAGCAGGATCAAACTTATGCTTATCAAGCTCACTCTGATAAAGAAGATTTTGTGATAGACACCCCTCCGCCCACAGTGTCCGGCTCTTTGCACATTGGGCATATTTTTAGTTACACTCAAACCGATATTATAGCTCGTTTTAAAAGAATGAGCGGGAAAAATGTTTTTTATCCCATGGGCTGGGATGACAATGGACTGCCTACAGAAAAAAGAGCGCAAAACCTATATGCCGTTCAATGCGATCCCGCGCTGGATTATGATCCTCATTTTAGAGCTAGAAAAACAAAAGATAAAAGACCGATTTATAAAGCCGTCTCAAGGCAGAACTTTTTAGAAGTGTGCGAGCAACAGGTCTTAGAAGATGAAGTGAAGTATAGAGAGCTGTGGAATCATATCGCTCTTTCCGTTGACTGGAATCAAACTTATAAAACAATCAGCCCTTATGCTCAAAGCTTGGCTCAGCGCTCTTTTATAGATTTATATCGTAAAAATCTAGCGGAAAATCGCTTGTCTCCTGCGCTTTGGGACACTCAGTTTCAAACAGCAGTCGCTCAAGCGGATGTGGAAGACAGGCAAAGACAAATTTTTTATAATGACATTGCCTTTAGCCTTCAAGAGGGAGAGGAGTTTATAATCTCAACCACAAGGCCAGAGTTATTGCCGGCCTGTGTAGCTGTTTCAGCTCATCCCGATGATGACAGATATAAAAAGCTGTTTGGAAAATATGCTGTGACTCCTTTGTTTAAAAGAAAAGTTCCTATTTTAGCCAGCGCTCATGCCAAGCCTGAAAAAGGAACTGGAATTTTAATGATTTGCACTTTTGGCGATATGGAGGATGTGGCTTTTTGTAAAAAGCAAAACCTGCCTGTTTTGCAAGTTATAGATGAGAAAGGCTTTTTTGCAGATTTGGACTTTACCAGCGGCCTGTTTAAAAGTGAAGATCCTCAATCCGCTCAAAAATATTACTCAGAGTTAAAGGGATTAAGAGTTCAGCAGGCTAGAAAAAAGATAGTGGAGATTTTAAAGCAGACAAAATATTTAGTGAGAGAGCCTAAACCCAGCTTGCAGAATGTAAAATTTTATGAAAAAGGGGATTTCCCTCTGGAAATACTGCCTAAAAGACAATGGTATGTTAAAATTTTAGATCACAAAGAGGAGCTTTTAAAAAAAGCCCATCAAATTCAATGGCATCCCGCAGGCATGAAAAAACGATATGAGCAGTGGGTGGAAGGCTTGAATCAAGATTGGTGCGTCTCAAGACAAAGAGTGTATGGCGCGCCTTTTCCCGTTTGGTATCAGAGAGATGCGGAAGGGAAGATTCATTACAATCAAGCGCTATTGCCCCAAGATATTAAACAAGCCCTAGATCCCTTGAAGCAAACCCCTCCTCAATTTACAGAAGATCAAAGAGATCAGCCTAACGGCTTTACTGCTGATTCGGATGTGATGGACACCTGGGCGACATCCTCTCTCACTCCTTTTATTAACAGCCGCTGGATTTTTGATAAAGCAAGGCATGCGCGGTTTTTTCCAGCTGATTTAAGGCCGCAGGCCCATGAGATTATAAGAACTTGGGCTTTTTATAGCATAGTGAAAGCTCACTTTCACGAAGGAAAAATACCTTGGAAAAATATTGCAATCAGCGGCTGGGTTGTCACTCCAGACAAAATGAAGATGAGCAAATCTAAAGGGAACGCTTTGGCGCCAGAAAATTTAATAAAAACTTATTCAGCGGACGCTGTCCGCTATTGGGCCGGTAAAGCCAGCTTAGGGCAAGATACCATTTATGACGAGAATCTTTTTAAAACAGGAAAGCGATTGGTTACAAAAATTTTTAATGCGAGTCAGTTTGTCCAAATGCAATTAGAAGGCAAAAACTGGCAGGGTTTTTCATCTTGTTGTGAAGGCATCACACAAACCATTGATAAAGCCTGGATGAAGTCCTTAATAGATATTCAAATACAAGCTTTAGACAATCTGTCTCAGTATCAACATAAAAAAGCTTTAGAAATAATTGAAAAGCATTTTTGGCTGTTCTGTGATAATTATTTAGAGCTGGTTAAAGCCCGGGTTTATCAATTAAAAGGAAAAGAGGAAGGGGTCTCAGGGCAAGAAAGTTTAGCGGGGAGCCTTTACTTTTTCTTAAAGTTATTAGCGCCTTACTTGCCTTATGTGAGTGAAGAGATATGGCAAAACCAATATAGCTCTAACGGCTCTAGTTTGCACCAGTCTTTATACTTTGAGAGAGATTTTTTAATTCAGTTATCTGATAAGTTCGCAGGGCCGTCTTTTGCGGAAGACCAGAAAGTTAAGGCTGAGACCGATCTCCCGTCATCATCTCCCGCAATGAGGACTCATTCTGTTGCAGAGAAGCAAGCTGGCTCCAAGGTTAAGCTCAATAGAGACAGCCTATTGGAAAACGCCTTTTTCATTTTAGAGGAGATGAGAAATCAAAAATCAAACCTAGGTAAAAGTTTGGCCAGCCCTTTAAGCGAGTTAAAAATAATTGCAAACCCTCAACAGCTTTCGGGTTTTGATTTTTACAAAGAAGACATAGCCAGAGCAGGTCATGTCAATATAAAAAATATTGTTTTAGAAGAGCAAATTGATATACAAAAGCCTGTAATTACAATCCGCTTAGCTTGAGTTTTGAACTTTTCTAAGGCGGAAGAAAACGAACAGATAAGATTATTTAGTGTCCAATATGAACCTTATGACATTGTGTTTTTTCATCATAAGAGTAGTCTGTTTCTCTAGGAAGGTGTTTAGGGCTATTATCACGGATAAGCTCAGATCGGGATACAAGTATAATTTTTGGTTGAGAGAACTGAACTTCTTTACCTCTTTCAAGCCGCACTATATTAAGCTCGTAAGCTTCCTTATGGTAGGGAATATAAGCTGAAATAGAAGATATGTTATCGGTATCACTAAAATGATCTCTTCTTACAAATGTTTCCTCTAAAACTTTACCCTCTTTATTTAAAAGCTGGACACGAATTTTTTTATTCCAAACTGGAGGCTTTTCTTTTTTTTCTGTCTTGTTGTAACAGTATCGTAATCCTGTACGTCTAAATCGCTCATCTCCACCAGTGACCCAACCTTCACCTAGACTCTCTTCCCTAGCAGTTTTTACATAGTTTGGATCTCTAGGTTGATACCATCCATCATCCTCTAAGCCTCTATCAGGAAAAACAATAGGAGGATGAGGGGGGCGGGTATAAATGCAAGAACAAAAAAAAAGAAAGCATAAAAAAGATAGAAAATAAAAAGATGCTTTCATAATAGATATATTATCCGCCCTTTAATAAATTTTGTCAATTAAGGCTTATTATTTCCCTTCTCTTAGCTGTTTCCTTTGTTTTTTTCTCTTTGGAACAGGAGCAGAATAAATCAAATCTCCCTTTGGGCTTAAAACATCAATTCTGAGATTTCTTTTATCACTGTCTACAGGAACTATAAAACCCGCCATAGTGTGAGAATAATCAAAAGGCTCTGTTTTAGGAGGCTTATTTTTATACAAAGTTTTGATCTGCATTTTAAAGATCGGCCTTTTTATTTCCTTAATCAACTTGTTTTTTTCCTTGAACTGAAAAGTCACAGTATGAGTTTTCTGACCTTCCATAGTATTTGGAAAAGAGGGCGTAATGAGCTTTGTTTTAAAAAGCTTTGTCTTGGAAACTACAAAAGCGTTTTCCTTCTCGTTATAAAAACCGGAAACAACAGCTTTAACAGAACTGACGCTTGCTCTTTTATAAAGAACTATGTTTTTACCAAATAATTCATAGTCTTTTGGAATGACAGAGCCTACATTTGAAAGAGTCCATAATGCTTTTTGATAAGTCTCTCTGTCTATCCATTGATTTTGAATAGTTCCTTTACTATTTACAATGCTGTATCTATTTTTCAAAAATCCCCAATGTTGTTTATTGCCTTGAAACCAAGCATCTAAAGACATGGGAATCTTATATTTATCACAAGGTTTAAGTGGGCTCCCTCTAAAGGTTTGACAGTCTTCAGTCTTTTCATATAGCTCTCTACCTTGCCCTAAAGTGTGAGTCAGCTCATGGGCTATAGTCCCACTTTCTAAAGTATCTTCAACATTATTTTTTGGATCAAGAGTATACTCTCTAATAAAAGCCACATTCCAGCTCCCTCCTAAAAAAATTGACAAAATCTTTCAATGTTTTTTCGCGAATTATATTATAAGCCTTGCAGTTTTGCCCTCCATATATTCTTGTAAAACCTAATTTCAATCCTCCTGTTTTGATTGTTCTAACTGTAAATACTTTCTTTTTCGAACAGCCTGCATATCTATTATTGTATCCTAGAGCGTAAAGAGTAATTGTAATAGAAAGTATGTAATTACCTTGATTTAAAGGCTTCTCATCCATAGGCAGAGGGAAAAACTTAGTCTCACTATCGTTTTTAGGGTCTTTTCTAGTAAAGAAACAAACAGTTTGTTGACCATCTATCATATCTTTACTGACTTCATGGAAACAGTGTCTTATTCTTTTACCCGATCCTGTTAATAGTTTTATTTCAAAAATTTGTTTTCTATCTATATTTGATTTGTCCAATGTAACTAAAACTCCAGCTGGTTTTCCCGCAACTAAATCATAGTTGTTATAAGGTAAAAAAGCTTGTTGATGCATAGGCTCTATTTGCGGAGCTTCCACACTTTGAAAAACCACGGCAGATTTGATTGAAGGCATGGAAATAGGACACTGATTTGTGTTTGTTGTATCCCCAGCAATACTAGCTGAGAGAGCTTTTTTATCGGCTAAGCTCTGTTTTGCCTCTTTGTTTTTTTCCTCTTCCGATTCTTTGGCTTTTTTTGCTTTTTCCTTTTCTTTGTCAGTTATTTCTTTTTTATCTTCTTTCTCAACCTCAGGAGTCTTTAATTGTGAAGCGCGCTAAAAAAGTGGACTGAAGTTAAGAGTAACAATAAGAGTTAAAAGGTTTGAGAAAGGAGGGCAAGATGAAGAAGAAAGAGCGAAGGGAATATGGAAAATAACTTTTATGGACTATGATATAGGATGTTTTGATGAGGATAGTTATAAATTTGCTCCTTTGGATAATCCTTTGGAGAAAATGTCACCTATGTCTCTAGTATAAAGTGTAACCCATGTTTTAGGTTGCACAGGCGAAAAAGCTGGGAATAAGCGAGGCGTCAAGAAAGCTGGATATTCCATTGAGC
>JAPPIY010000116.1 GCA_026914095.1 Oligoflexia bacterium | reverse complement strand
GCTCTATTGAAGAGGAGCAATTGAAAGAAAGGCTTGTTAAAGCGAGAGAAGAAATGGCTCAAGGCAGAAAGTATGATTTTAAAATAGTCAATGATTCCTTTGAAACGGCTTGGGAGGAATTTAAAAATATTTTGTCTGAACAGTTAAACCAGCCTTCAAGTATTTAAACTTAAATCCAGTTTAAGTAAGACTTCTCGGTAGCGCTCCCCCACACCATATCTCTGGAAATTACCTCTAAAATCAAAAGAAGAAGAATATCTGAATTTTTTGGAATTATACCTTGATTTTCTATAAAATAGCATAGTGATCCATTTAATTGTGCTTATTTTTCATTAAAATCCTTTATTTACAAGGCTTTCAAGCTGTTTTTAGATTCTATCCGATTGCCTTTTCCTGCTTTTTAAAAAGAAAACCTTTATGCGGATTTTAGAGAATTTTTAAAGGTGTTTTGCACAATTAAGTAGGCCACTATGTAAAATAGCTAAAAAATAGGTTTGTATATTTAGAAAATCAGCTTTAGATTAAAATTCAACAAAATTATCGTAGAAACATGTCCCATAAAAAAAGCGAGAAGCAAGAATCTCTGAAAAAAGTTTCAAAAATTCCCGCCATATTAAAAAAAATATTGCATTTAGAATATTCCAGCCTTATACATGAACACACCATGAGTTTTTTTCCATACTTTATATTATTTAAAAAATTATCTCCGCCTTTAAACTCTATGAACAAAAATTTACCCCCCCCCCCCATTTTTTAAGAAAAACTCTTAAGAATACTCCTAAGCCACAGTCTTGTCATGGCTTTCCTTTAAATATCAAACCCTTTCAAAATCACTCAATTATAAATAAACTGAGCTTTGGCTTTTTTTGCCAATCCTTAAAAAATCATATAATTAGATTGCTTCAATTCTGTTTCCCAATATTCGTTGTATCATTTCTGCCATTCACCAAAACTATCAAGAATCTGTCATGAGAAAAAAACGATTTGATCTGCCTGTTCTAAAAAAATTAAACCTTCAATTTGATATTGAAAAACTACAGCAGAGCTATGAGCAGTTTATAAAAGGAAAAACTTGGGATGGCTTGGGAAATGAATATGCCTCACTTTGTGAAAGCCATACTAGATTGCCTAAAATGTTCTTTAAAGATGAAGAATTAAAAGAAGTAAAATCAGTTTGTGATTTGAATTGGAACAATACCTCCTACAAACAACTATCACTCACTGATTTTGATGAGAGTTTCAAATTGAATATGTCAAAAAAAAAGGAAGACTCTAAATGGAGTCGCCGAATTGCTCTTCGCAACCCTAAAGCTGATGAGCGATGGTTTTCAAAAATAAAGGAAGATGTGCCTGAATACTTTCGTTTTGTTCTCAAAACTATTAAAAACACTCACCGCACACGATTTTCCAATCTAGCTCCAAAATCGTTTATAAAACCCCACTTTGATTATAACACAGATTATAGTATCCGTGTTCATATAGCCATAAAAAGCAACAAGCATTGTATGAATGGAGGTTGGGATAAAAAGGGGCATTTACATAAAAATCACATCCCAGCAGATGGCTCTGTTTGGTTTGTTAACCCTGGAGTGCGGCATTTTGCAATCAATGAAGGGGACACTGAGAGGGTTCATCTGATCATCAGTGTGGATAGCCAAAGACTCTTAAATGAAACAAACTTTATATCATACGATACAAATAAGAAAAAAGAAGAAAAAGGTAATATATTATGAAGATCGCAATAACAGGTCATACAAAAGGTATAGGAAAAGGCTTATACGATTTTTATAAAAAAAAAGGACACATTGTTTGTGGCTTTTCTCGATCTAATGGTTTTGATATTGAAAAGAAATCTGATGAAATTATCAAAAAAACAAAAGATTATGACATTTTTTTTAATAACGCGTATAATGGATTTTATCAAGTTAAGTTGCTTTTTAATCTTTGGGAACAATGGTATAATAAAGAAAAACTAATAATTAATATTAGCAGTATAATCTGCCAAACTTCTTATCCATATAAATATCATAAATTTTTTTCAAAATATAAAATTCACAAGTTGTCTTTAAACAAAGCTGTTAAAGAGCTTCAACAAACACCGTCAAAATGTCAAGTCAGTTTAATATCTCCCGGCTCTGTAAAAACAGACTTTACACCTAAAATATCAAGAGACAAATCAATTTTAAATATTAATGAAATAATTGAAGTAGCAAATTTGATAGTTATAAAACGAAAAAAATTTAGAATACATAATATTACTTATAAAGGCTGTTATATATAAGTACATTAAATGTTATGAAAAAAATTTTCAAAAAAAGAACACTAACCACAAGAAGAAAATTTATATTCTTTGTAGCTTTTTTACCTCTATTTTCAAAAACAAAATTAATTCAATGGCAAAGTATTTTATATCTACCAAAACCTATGAATTGGAGTGTGTTTTATGACTATCAAAAAAAAATAATGAACCTCAGTAGTATCCATGAGCTTGAGCTTGAAATGATAAAAAAAAAGTCAATGCTTGTTAAAAAAACTCAATTAATTCAAAACAAAGCAATATTCACTTTTATATTTAAAACAACTGAGGATTATCAATATTGGATCAAAAAATCCAGCTTATGCTTGAATTCAAAATATTTTAACAAAGCTGATTACCATTGTGGAATTAAAACCATTTTTGTTTAAAAATTGTATTATGAAAAATAATAAAAAACTGTCTACTCTAGCTTATGTTCCCTTAGATTTGCCTAAAATTAAAGTGCCATACTCTGATTTAATAAAGCTTTTTAACAGCCAAGGCCAAGCGCATTACCCCTATCCAAGTTTATGGCATTCTATTACAGTCACAGGAAATATCAAAAACTTCCAAGATCCAATAGAGTGTGACACAGCTTGGAAGAATCGATACAGTATAACAACAAAATCAATAAAATTGAATCCCTTTATTCCTTATAATATTCTGAAAATTCTTCTCAAACAAATATCAGCTCTTCCCTACAAAGTATGTATGTTTTCTCAAATTCTTTCTCAACAAACAGAAATTCCACCGCACAAAGATGGCCCTTATAAGAACAAAAACTGTTTGAAAATGGCACTAAAAGAAAACCCAATAGACTTTAGTGAACAGCCCGAGCCAGCTGGATTAAAAATACTTTTAAGTCATACATCTGTTAGCTCTCTATATGTTTGCAAAACTGTTAAATCACGAAGGCAATTCATTAGATTGCCTAAAAACACAACATCTTTTGCACTCAATGAAAGAACTTTTTTCCACGGAGCAAAGGCTCCTAAAAAATCAAAATTTATACTTTCTACATTTGGAATAATTGATAAAAACAGACACAAAAATTTAATGAAAAAATCACTCAGGAGGTATGGTGACAAGGCTATCTGGTTTTGATTTTTCTCATGACATTTTGCCTTTAGGAGACTATGAAGCTATGCCTGTCACTTCTACATTGTTGCCTTACCCATGTAACTATCCTGAAGTTGTTTGTTTAAATATGAAAACTAATGTAAAGTCTTTAAAAAGAGATTTCTTAGAGTTCAATAAAGAAAGTAACTATTTCAAATCCAGAGCCAAGTTTTTTAAAAATAGTTTTCGTGAAACAGTAAAACTTTTTGAAGATATTGGATTCCATAAAAAAACCTATCAAGCTTATTCTCTTAGAAAAATAGGAACAAATATTTTATTGAACAATGTCGGATTATACACTAAAAATTTTCTTAATTCTTTAAATATAGTTTTATTTAGACAGCAGTATGTAGTGGCAAAAAAAGGCTGGAACACTAAACTGCATATTGATCACCCAAATTTTAAAATTCATGGGTACAGACTGCTTATCCCTATAGACACCGCTTTTATCGGTTTTGAGCGGAATATATACCTTTTGGAGCCTGGAGATTGCTACTTTGTAAATATTGCAAGAAAACATAGAGGATTTAGCTTTTATAAAGAACGAGCGGTCATTATGTGTCAGATGGCTTCAGACTCACTTATTCTATTTGGAAAAAAGGTCAAACCAATAAGTAACGATTCAATTCCTAAAGAGTTCAGAAATGCCCCCATATAAAAATATAAGAATGATGAACTATCCCTCTCTTTCATTTCCTGTTTCTAAAGTAAGAGAACAAATATTAAATGATATATCTTTAAAAGAAAACTATATCAAATCATGGTATTGCGAAAAAAAATGGACTAAAAATGATTTTGATTTCTCCACAATAGCAACAGATACTCAAGGAAACTCTATTGCTATTTCCTCCTGCAAGCTAATGCCAGATAAAACATTAAAAATATTATGTCATTTTTATGTTATGAGAAAAATGAGATCTATTTATCCTAGTATTTCACATACAGACTTCACGCCTCACTATGTAAAATATGCTAAAGAGCATAGTTTAAAAGGAGTTTGGTTTTCAGTTCACTGTTTTAATGATCGTCAAAAACGCCACAAAAAAGCTGTCATCCGCTCTTTAAATGGAGGACTGCAAGATTTGAAATTTCAACCTTATGCCTGCTTATTTAAATACGAAGGAGAAATACAATATAATAGTGTGACACAATCTAAATTCCTTTACCTTATAAATGAAGGAGAATAATAAAATTTTTTAACTGTATGAAATAATATGATAGAAAAAAAATACAAAACAATTTGTCCTTTGCCTTGGCTTCACATTGGAGCTAATTCAAACGGTTCTGGAAATATCTGCTGTTATGCTGGAGACGGTGAGAAATACTATCTAAAAGACAATACAGGCAAGCTTTTATTATGGAAAAATTTTAAAAACATTCAAGAATATTATAATTCAGAAAACTACAAGCAAATCCGGCAGGAAATGCTAAATGACCAAAGGCCAGTGAAATGCGCTTACTGTTTTGATCAGGAAGATCATGGCGTGCAGAGTATAAGGAAACAGTTTTTAAGAAAATACAGAGATGATATGAGTGAATTGATAGCTAACACTAATGCAGACGGATCTATAGACAATCCTCAAATTTCTTTTTTAGATATGGAAATGGGAAACAAATGCAATCTCAAATGCCGAATGTGCTCCCCCATCCATTCTTATGCTTTAGGAAAAGATTGGGAATTGATGGACAGATCTTTCAAAAATGATGAATTTGAAAAAATATACAAAGATAAATGGTATGCCTCTCCTCAGTTTTTTTCTTTATTAAGAGAAGTCTTGCCTTCTCTAAAAGTTTTACGTATGACAGGAGGCGAACCAATGTTGATAAAAGAACATGAGCAAATTTTAGAGATGATTATTGAAGCAGGTCACTCTGATCATATATGGTTAAAGTATAATTCTAATCAAACTGTTATCCCTCAAAAAATATTAAACCTTTGGAAGTATTTTCAACAAGTGGATTTTAATTGCTCCATAGAAGCTTACGGAAAGCTTAATGATTACATTCGTTATCCTTCCAAATGGAAAAATCAAGAAAAAAACATGCATATTTTAGATGAGTTTTCTTATGAAAATAAAAGTGTCAGTATATTTATCCACTCCACACTTCAAGCTTATAATATTACGAGAGTTCCTGAGTTTTTAAATTACTTGTGTTCAACAAAATTTAAAAGTATTTTCCGTTTTCCATATTTTATCTGGAATAAAATTCCTGAATGGCTCTCCCCTTGTATCTACCCACAATCTTTTAGAAATAGAATTGCTGATAGAATTTTAAACAGCTTAGATAAGCATGAAGATTTCTTTTTCAGCTATAATAAAGAAGCGCATAAAGAAAAATTTCACAAAGATTGGACCTATAAAAGAATCAATCACTTAAGAGGCTTTTGTGAAATGATACGAAATGAATCAGAACAAGAAAGGTTTTTTAAAAAATTTATACAGGAAACAAAAAAATACGATAAATTGAGAAATCAGTCTGTTACAAAAGTATTGCCTGAGTTGAAACAATTTTTTAATTGAAATAGGCGCTATTAAATTTATGCTCAATAAGTACACCCTCTTTATAAGCCAGCTAATAGCTCATTTTGCCCTAATACATTTAATCGTTTATGGAAATTTATACTATTGGACGGTATGTTTAACGGCTTATTTTTTTAATGGCTGTATAGGCATGACTGTAACCTACCATAGAGGTCTTGCCCATAAAAGCTGGGAAATGCCAAAAATTTTTGAATGGTTTGGGACGCTTTGCGCTACAGTGGGTATGACTGGAAGCGCTATTTCTTGGGTGGCTATTCACCGCAAGCACCATCGTTTTACTGATACAGAAAAGGATCCTCACTCTCCTGCTTTTAAAAGCTTTTTCTTTTGTCACTGGCTTTCTATGTTCATTCCTGTAGAAGCAAGGTATGTTCCTGACTTATTGAGAAGGCCTTTTTACAGATTTCAACATAATTATTATTTTTTCATAAGTATTGTTTATGGCCTGGCTCTCTATTTGCTTGACCCCTTTCTTGTTGTAGCTGGCTGGTTAGCCCCTGCGGCTATTCTGTGGAATGGAGGCTCTTCTATAGTCACTCTGGCTCACTTATGGGACAACAAAATAAAAGAAACAAAAGATTACTCCCGAAATGATTGGCTGTTGGCTTTGTTTGTATGGGGAGAAGGTTGGCACAACAATCATCATGCTTTGCCAAATAGCCCTAGATTTTCAAAGTATTGGTGGCAATGGGACCCGGGATACTATATGATTTGCTTTGTAGAGTGGATAAGTAAGACATTGAAGACTGTTAATGTATTTCAAAGAACCCGATAAAAAGTAAAAGACACCTTTTCACTATATAGCAATTTTTTTGCTCAGTTTAGTTTGCTCTTAAATAGCCTAACTAGTTCTTGATTTTTTATGTAAATTTATGGTATAAAAATAAATATGCATAAAATTAAGCGAGATATGGCAAAATATTGCCAAAAATTAAAGGAGCCTTACCCTGTTGTTCTTATTACTGGCCCTCGTCAATCTGGAAAAACGACTTTCTCCAGAGAATATTACAAACAGCTTCCTTATGTTAATTTAGAAGAGCTTCAAATAAGGGAAATGGCCCATCAGGATCCAAAAGGGCTTATAGCTAAATACCCTAAAGGCGCTATTTTTGATGAGATTCAAAAAGCTCCCGCTCTCACCTCCTATTTACAAGGTTTTGTAGATGAAGAAAGCTTTAAAGGCCAATTTATTTTAACAGGAAGTCAGAATTTTTCTGTGATGAACACGCTTTCTCAATCTTTGGCTGGGCGGGCGACTCTTTTACATTTATTGCCTTTTAGTCTTTTTGAGCTATCTCACTATACAAATATTGAAGATTTAGAGGAATTGCTTTATAGAGGCTTTTATCCACGCATCTCTCACCGCAATTTAAATCCTACAAACGCCTATGGGGATTATCTTTCAACTTATTTGGAACGGGATATACGGCAGTTAGAGTTAATTAAAAAATTAAGCCATTTTCAAAGGTTTGTAAAACTATCCGCCGGACGGATTGGACAAATTATCAATTATAACAGTCTTTCTAATGATGTCGGAGTAAGCGTCTCCACCATTCAGGAATGGCTGACACTGCTGGAGGCCAGTTATATTATTTTTCACCTGCCTCCTTTTTTTGAGAACATTGGCAAGAGGCTTATTAAGCAGCCTAAGCTCTATTTCTATGATGTGGGCTTGGTTTCTTAT
>JAPPIY010000103.1 GCA_026914095.1 Oligoflexia bacterium | reverse complement strand
GTTTTGAAAATCAAGTTATTAGGAATATAATTAACAAAATTTTGTCACACAAAATACAAGAAATGGTCAAAAGGAATGGGTAAAAGCGATAAAGACTTTTTTTCCATGTAAAATACTTGACAAATAATTGGCATGGAAATCAATAAAGAGATGACCAAAGTTAAAACTTTATGAAACCAAAAGAAGATGAAAAATGGTTTTGAAATATCAAAAAAATGTATTCACATCAAGGTTATTTTGTTTGATAACACTTTTTGCAAAGAAGATTTGTTTGCTGTTTGGATGCCAGTTTTATGTAAAAGTGTGCTAAAACGAATCCTAAACAACGGCCTAAACCTTGGATTTCCCAGACCATCCGTAAAGGCTTGAAAACAAAGGGTTTTGGGACATACCTAATTCTAACTACCCTCACTCATCATAGATAAGCAAGGGTAGTTAGAATTAGGTATGTGTGTATGTATTTTATTTAATTTAGGGGAGGTCTGGGTCTGGTTGGAAGGAGAGGGGAAAGGGAAATTTGGGAAAAGGAAGAGGATGATTTTTACAGGCTGGTGAAGTTTTAAGAATGTTAAGAGAGTTGATTTTGATTGATGATAGTCTTTTTGAGTTTTTGAGATTATAGGTTAAGCCTGTAAAAATTACTGGTCAGGTTTTCTTTTGTTTGGATGTCAATCTCTGGCTGTGTCTGCTGTGATTTTCTGGTTTTTTCAATTCGGGATAGCAAAAGTTAAGCTCTAGTTTTATTAAACAAAAAATGAAAATTCTATTTTCAGCTAAGATCGGTCAGATAGCTTTTACATTTTTTAGTTGTCTATCAGCCGGAACAAACTTGCTGTCAAGGGCAGCCGTCAGGCTGTCGCCGTAGGCGAGCGAAGCCCCTTTACCGCAAGTTTGTGGAGGCTAAAAAAATATAGGGGCAGGTCTCTCCTATAAAAAGGTTTTATAAGGGAGAATAATCAACAACCTCCTGCTCCTAGGAGGATGGACTAATGGAAAAACAATTAAGCTTTGAGCTTGAGAGTTTTTCTGCTGGAACATTGAAGAGCAGGGCATCATGGGAAAAACATCTTTCCAGTAAAGGAAAACATAAAAAGCCAAAACAACCTGTAGATCGGCTGTTGCCAAAAAGAGAAAAAGAGGTTAATCTAAAAACTCTTTCTTTGAAGAGAGCAGGAACAAAGAGAAATTCTTTGGGAAAAGCTCTTCCAAATGGGCATAGTTCAAAGGAAGAACTGTTCTTTCTCAACCGAATAAACAAACTTTTATCCACCAAAGAAGCCTCTGGTCTTCTGGGAGTAAACGGCTTTTTATAAGGCTTTGAGGACGAGAGCTGTTTCAAAGGGATTGATAGTTCATTCTGACAGAGGGGTTCAGTATACTTCAAAAGCTTTTAGGGATAAATTGAAGGAATTGGGCTTTATTCAGTCTATGTCTAGAAAAGGAAATTGTTATGATAACGCTCAATGTGAAAGCTGTTTTTCTTTATTAAAAAGGGAGCTGGGGGCTAAGCTCTATCTTAGTATGAAAGAGGTAAAAAGGGATGTCTTTGAATGGATTGAGGCTTGGTATAACTCTAAAAGACTTCATTCCTCTCTCGGATATAAAAGCCCAATGGATTTTGAAAAAATGCTTGACTTGAAACAATATTACCTCTTAACTTGAGTCCACTATTTTAGCGCATACCAAATATAAGGAGGTTAATGTGATTAATCCTATTGTTTCAAAATGGCTCTTTTTAGATTTTAAAACAGGTGTAAATGATAAATTTACAGAGTTTGTTTCTTTATCTGTGCGAGTGGCCACCGGCCTTATCATGCTCTTTTCACATGGAGTGGGTAAATGGATGAATTTTTCCAACATTGCCCCTAACTTTCCGGATCCTTTTGGCTTTTTAGGCTCTACTTTAAGTTTGGCTTTAGTTGTTGGTTCAGAAGTGTTTGGCTCTATCTTACTGGTTTTAGGTCTTTTTACCCGATGGGCGAGTTTTAGCTTGTTATTCACTATGCTGACAGCCGCCTTTATTGTTCATTTCCCTGATCCTTTTAAAGAAAAAGAACTGGCTATTTTATACGCTTTAATTTTTTTCTTTTTCACTGTCCGAGGAGGAGGAAAATACAGTCTAGATCATTTTTTGAAAAGGAAATTGACCTAAGCTGTATTTAACTGTCTAAGTGAAAAACTAATAAAAAAAAACCAAAGGGGATAAAAACAGGAAAAGGGTTTATTCGTATAGATACTGACGAGTTGAGAAATGAAATTTCACTCAATGACGATTTTTCAGTTTTGTATTTCTTGCAATCATAGCTTTTAAAAAGCTTTCTTACTCTTAATCAAGCATATAAATTTTCCGATTTTTAGATTTTATATTTGGAAGTTTAAATGATACAGCTTAATTATATAATATGTTGAATTTGATAATCGGACATCGCGGAACAGGCAAGACTCATTTTTTAGAGCTGGTCCGAGATTATTATAAAAAACAGGGTTTAGGAGCACGCTTTTTTGATTTAGATCAAGAAATTGAAAAAACAACAGGCCAAACTGTTTCAGAGTTATTTGAAAAAGGAGAAATTCATTTTAGAAAATGGGAGCAAAAAGTTTTTAAAAAAATCGCCCGCTCTTTAATAAAAAACAGAGCTTATTTTTTGGCAGCGGGCGCTGGCTTCACTTTCAAAAAATCTGACGGCTGGAATGTTATATACTTAGGAAGAGAAAGCGATAAAACCGGCCGGATTTTTCCAGATCGCCCCCCTTTAACCAACAGATCGCCCTTAACAGAATATAAAAAATATTATAACAAACGAACTCCTTGTTATCTCCAGCAGGCGGATGGGTATCTATTTAGAAGAGAGCATTTTAAATCCTTAGAAACCTCTGACCTTTTATTTTTAGGCTTAAAAAAAATAAAATCAAAGCCTTTTATTTTGACTTTGTATCCAGCGCTTCTGCCTAAGAATAAAAAAAATCTAAAAGTTTATTTAGAAAAAAGATTAAATTGGGGCCTTCGTTTTTTTGAGCTCAATGATCAGCATTGCTCTTTTGAGTTCATAAAACAAATTCAGGAGCTTATCCCTTCCGATAAAATTTTGTTTTCCTCCCAAGATTCTAAAAAGTTTTTAAAAATTCCTAACAAAACTCATTGGAGTTGGGATATAAGCCTGGGGTCTCCGCCTCAAGGGGCAACAATTTTATCTCTGCATGAAAGAGGAAAAACCAATTTGAAATCTCTTTTAAAAGATTTTTCAAAATATAAAAACCATCACTTAAAACTAGCCGTTGAGATTTTTAATTTAAAAGAGTTAGAAACAGCTTTCAACTGGCAAAAAGAAGATCCAAAAAATAGAAGCTTTCTGCCTCGCTCTAAAGAAGGGCGATGGTTATGGTTCCGGCAGGTTTTTGGACCTCAAATGCGGTTGCATTTTATCAAAGAGCATGACCTGTCTTTTACAAAGTATCAAAAAACAGAAGTTTTAGACCAGCCTTTTTTATCACAAGCTGTCCCTTTTATAAAAAAGTTTAAAGCTTTGGCGGGAATACTGGCTTATCCCGTTAAAACCCTAGCGACTCCTTCTGAGCAAAATCACTTTTTTTACAAAAAAAACTCCATTCCTGTTTTGGCTTTGCCTTTAAAAGAAAAAGAGATGACAAAACAAAATTTAAAAATTTTAAGTCGCTTTGGCTTTATCTTTTTTGCTGTTTCTTCTCCTCTCAAATGCAGAGCTTTTTTATGCGCCGAGAAAAAAGATAAAATATCTAAGACTTTTAAAACCAGCAATACTTTGATTTTCTATAATAAAATTTGGCGGGCTTTCAATACAGATTGGAAAGGACTGCAAAAATTAAAATCCTATTCTTCCAGCCAAACTGTGGTTTGGGGGGGAGGGGGTATAAGGCCTGTTTTACAAAAAGCATTGCCTTTGGCTCAGTTTTATTCAGCTAGAAAAGCTCTGCCTCTAAATAAAAAACATTCTCTTGCCAATTTTTCACCTAAAACCTTAATATGGGCTGTTGGCAGAAAACGCATGACAGAAGGATGTCAATGGCCTTCTAAGCGCTTCAAACCTGCTCAAGTGATAGACATCAATTATACAGAAGATTCTCCGGGCTTAGAGTATGCTTTAAAAGTTAAAACTTCTTATAAAAGCGGATTTGATTATTTCAAAGAGCAGGCCAAAAAACAAAGAGAGCTTTTTAAAAAACTGTATAAGCTTTAAATAAAAAGATTGTTTAAGTGGTAACCTTTGATTAAAAGACAAACTGTTTTTCAAAGTCCACAGGTCTTTTATTCTTTTTTCCAGTCTTTGGTATGGAAAGAAGGTGTTTTACCTTGTTCTCGGTTGATTTTTTTATGATTATGATACTATGATACAGAGAATTGTGGTAAAGGCTGAGAATGTTCTACTTTTATAAAACTTATCGATTTTTATCAAAAATATATAAGTGCTGTCGCTTTTATCTGAATTAAAGGCTGGTAACATTGCATTCCTTCAGTTTTTTCTTATTGGCTTGTTGCATTTTGCTCTTGTCTGCTTGTCCTGTTCTGCCTCCGCCAACTTCTCTTACAGAGAAAGAGAAAGATATTGTATACTATTGTCAGAAAGTTTTGGATACGAGCGCGAAAGAAAGAGAGAATTTTTTATCTTCTGAAGAGGGGAGAGTATTTAAAGAAAAATATGAGAAAACAGGGTATAAATATGATGACAGAGATGTAGAGGATTTTTGTGAAGCTATAAAAGATGATTCCCTCCGAGAGCCAGACACAAAAGATTCTTCCAGACGGAGTTCCAGACGGAGTTCCAGACGGAGTTCCAGACGGAGTTCTTCCCGTCTTTGCCCTGAAAACGGAAAATTTCCTCCGGAAAATCGGAAACTATCTTATATTCGTTTTAATGGAAGGAATGATAAATATACTGAATATACACATAAGAAGTATAGAAACACTTCTGGCAACAATCCCAGAGAAGTAGGACAAGCGGAAGATGAGAATGGAAACCTACATCACCAAGATATTTTGTTACATTCTTTCCTTATAAATAATATATTTGTCGTGATTCTTGATAAAGAGCTTATAGAGTATGAAACGAGAAAAGATTATTATCTTTACCTTTCCGAGGACGGGACTGACAATGAGGAAAAAGAAAGTCGGCGGCTGAAATTAAAAGCTGGGAAGGACTATACAATTTATTATTGGCCACCAACTTGCAATGATGATCCGGAAAATAATGAAAAATGTGAATGTCAAAACCCAAAGAAAGCAGATTGCATTTCAGGAAAGCCTGAGGATCCCAATTGGAACAGGAGCGCTCTTCTATCAACAAAAGGCCTTCCTTCCAGTGTCTTAGATGTCTTATCTTCATTGACATTCCAGGTGTTTGCAACGGAAAAAATTGCTTCCGATTCCACAAGAGATTATTTTCAAGATCAAAAACAGATAGTTCATATAGCTTCAGAAAAGAGCGGAAACTGTGAATACTACCAGCATGAAGAGCCTTAGAATTTGGTATTATTTTGTTGATGTCCTGATATTACAGTTGGTTATTTTTACGCTGTCTTTCAAAGAATAGTAAAACTTTGAGTTCGGCCTTTGAAAGAGGAAAAAGAGTCAAACATATTCCTTGAATGGCGTACCCGGTTTCAAAACCAAGAAAAAAGGAAAGTTAAGTCCTCCTATAATGTATTCATTTCGTGAGATTGTTTGAATTTTTCTGAAAATCCTCCCTCCTTGCTTCCAACAAGAGCAAATTTCCTTGAGTGCATGCTTTCACAGGAGTTTCGTTATCCAAGGAAAAATGGAACAGCCTGCTGAACTTTTAAACCGGAGCTGTATAATTTTTAAGGCTAGAATTTACCTTTCTCATCAGTTGAATAATATCCTCTTGATCACTGTCCTTTAAGTAGGCATGGCAAGGCAGGCTGAAAACCTGTTCAGCAAAGGAGCGGGCTATCTGCGGATCTCCATGAACTTTACATCGAGGCTCTATCGCTGGCTGGTCAAAAAGAGGAGAGGGATAATAAACAGGCAAAGGCTTTTCAAACTTGTTAAATTCTTTTAAAATTTGATCTCTTTTGTCGCTCTTTAATACATAAAAACTGATAGCGCTCGCCCTGTCCTTTTTTACTTGAATGGGCTTAACTTCCCATTGGCCGGTTTGAAACACATGATCATATTTATCTGCCTTTTTTTGTCTGATTCTCAGCTCTTCATCAAAGAGTTTCAATTTTTCAAGCAGGACACCTGCTTGAAAAGTATCCATTAAGGCATTTATGCCGACGAATTCATAAAAAAGGCTTTTGGACTGCCCTTGATTGCGGATGGAGCGAATCTTTTTCCCTAGCTCTTTATCTTTTGTAAAAACACAGCCTCCATTTCCATAAGCCCCTAAAGCTTTTCCAGGAAAAAAACTGACAGCGCTTATCAAGGAGAGCGCGCCGCTTTTTTTCCCCTTGTAATCCGCTCCAAAACTTTGGCAGGCGTCCTCTATCACTGCCAGATTGTATTTTTTTGCTATGTCATTGATAGCGTCCATATCACAGGTTTGGCCATACAAAGAGACAGGAAGAATTGCTTTTGTGTTTTTGGTGATAGCTGATTCAATGTGATTCACTGCCATCAAACCTGTTTCTGGCTCAATATCCACAAACACAGGAACAGCTCCTAATATCAGGATAGACATGGCTGTCGCTCCAAAAGACAAAGGAGAGGTGATGACTTCATCACCAGGTTTAACACCTACAGCTAATAACGAGATTATGAGCGAATTTGTTCCGTTGTTTGCGCAATAGGCAAAAGGAACATCAACATAGTTTGCCAGTTTTTTTTCTAACTCTTGAACTTCAGGGCCATTTATAAATAACTTGTGCTCTATAATTTTTTTAAAGCGGTCTTCTATGGAGCTTTTAAGCAGACTGTATTGACTGTCTAATTCAAAAAAAAAATTGTATGAAGACATAATCAAGTTTTATATTTTATTTCTGTATAAAAACAGTCATTTGTCAATTTCTTTTGAAAAACTCAAAAAAACATGTAGGTTTAGTATCCAAGATACACATTTTTATATGGATCTTATTTGAATTTTGAGTTTTCCTAACTCTGTTGTTGTCTTCAAAAACTTAAAGAAGAGAGGCTTAGAAGCCTTTAAGTTGATCCACTACTACAATTTTTGACTTGTTTTTTTCAAAAAAAGTCATATCAGCGACTCAGAAAATTCTCCAAAAGATTGTAGAATCTTCTAATAAAAAGATTACTGAAGTTTTAAACTCTTTAAAAAAAAATCTAAGATAAACAATTCTTGAAAACTAAATAAAAAGTGTTAAATTAAAGTGATGAGTTCTAATATTATTGGTAAAATTTTTAAATTTCACAGTTTTGGAGAAAGTCATGGCCCTGCTATGGGAGTTGTCATTGAAGGCTGTCCCTCTGGTTTGACTGTTTCTACAAAAATACTGCAAGCGGAGTTAGATCGCAGAAGGCCTGGACAACAAGCTTGGGATTCTCCCAGAAAAGAATTAGACACCGCTGAAATTGTGAGCGGGGTTTTTAAAGGGAAAACACTGGGAACGCCCATTGCCGTTTTAGTTTTTAATAAAGATCAAAGAAGTAAAGACTATGATCAAATCAAGAAACAGGCCCGCAAAGGACACAGTGAAGATCTTTGGAAAATAAAATTCGGGCATTATGACCAT
>JAPPIY010000058.1 GCA_026914095.1 Oligoflexia bacterium | reverse complement strand
ACCTTACCCAAAAAGCTCTGGGGGCTTTCGCTGGCAGAACTGGAAGCTTTCAGGCGCGGATTTTCTTTTTTTTGCTGATTACTCCATCAATGAAAACAGCCTTTCTGTAGAGATTTATTTCTATAATGTGAATCTGCAAAAGCGGATATTTAAAAAATCCTATAAGGGGACAACAGATAAGAGCCTTCAGCTTATTGATAAAATATCTAATGATATTATAAAAAAATTAAGTGGAAGAAAGGGGATTTTTGAGACAAAAATTTTGGCTGTCAGAAGTATGGGCGCAGTCAAAAAAGAGCTTTTTTTAATGAGCTGGAATGGTGAAAATAAAAAAAGAATCACTTATCATCGATCTATTGTTCTTTCCCCTTCTTGGTCCACTAGAGGAACAAAGGCTGCTTATAGCGCTTTTGTTTATAATAAAAAAATCAAAACCCGTGTGGCGGCCTTATTTTTGTATGATTTTCAAACCAATAAAGCGAAGGTGTTATCCGCTCGCCGCGGGGCAAATTTAGGCTCTGAGTTTTTTCCTCAAGACAGGAATCTTTTAGTGACATTGGGACAGGGGATAGGGCTTCTTGATATTTTTAAGCTTAACTTAAGGTCTTTAACTTTATCGCCTTTAACTCAAGGGCCTAGAGGTGTCATCAATGTGGAGCCTAGCATTCATAATCGAACAAGACGGGTGGCCTTTTCTTCTGATAAAAACGGAAAGACCATGATTTATACTATGAGCTCCAACGGCAAGGATATAAAACCACTCACTTATGCGGGGCATTATAACTCAAATCCAGATTGGCATCCTTATAAAAATGAAATTGTTTTTTCTGGTTTGTCCAAGGGGAGAATGGATCTTTTTCAAATTTCGGCTCAAGGGACAGGTTTAAGAAGATTAACCAGTTTGAGAAAAGCCAACGGCGCCTGGGCAAACTGTGAGTCTCCCAGTTTTTCACCTGATGGACGGTTTGTGATTTTTAGCTCTGATGTTTCCGGAACTTATCAGCTCTATGTTATGAATTTGGATGATCTTTCTATAGAGCGAATCACTTTTGATCGCCATCATTATAAGTCTCCTAAGTGGTCCCCTTATTTGTAATTGAGTTCTGAGTTTTTGAAAAAAAGCAACTGAAGTTCGAGCTTTTGATGTGTTTTTTCATAATTTCTAAAAAGCCCATTATTTGTAAAGCTTTCAAAAAAATACATAGCGGCCTATTTAATTGCGCAAAAAACCTTTAAAAACTCTCTAAAATCCACATAAATCAGGCTTTCTTTTAAAAAGCAAGCCTAAACAGCTTGAAAGCCTTGTAAATAAAGAGTTTTAACCAGAAAATAAGCGCAATTAAGCAGACCATTATGAAAAATTTTATTTTAAATCTTTTAATAACAGATATTTTAACAAATGGGTTCTTTCATTATTTGCGCCTTTTTTGTTTTTTAGTTGTGTCTAAATTTTGAGCTAAATAAAATTTAATAATTTTTTCAAAAAAGCCGAAAACTTTATTATGAGAGCTTGGCTTTTCTTTTTTGTTAAAACTTTTATTTTTTCGTTTTTATTCTTCTCTGTTTTTATGGCCGGATTTTTTTAATGAAGAGCCTGCTAAAAACTCTTCTATATGAGGATTCTTATGTCTTGTTTATTAAAATTGACTTTTTGATACGAACATAGTTTTCTATAAATATACCAATCATGTTTGAGTTTTCCTGATTTCTCGTCATTCCCGCGAAAGCATGCCCTCGCGAAAGCGGGGGTGGGAATCTAATTCAAGGCAGGAAAATTCAAACAGGATCAGTATGACTAGAGAGCAATAAGTGATTTTTTTTATAACGACTGATTCAAACCACTATGCTGAGCAACTGATTCAATCTTACTGTCATTTTCATTTCAGTGAAAAAATACAGCTGTTTAAAGCTAAGAGCTTACAGGCTGTTTTTGTAGGCTGTCAGAAAGTGGAGTTAAAGAAACATGTTGTCTTTATTTACGGAAACGCCTTTCCTCCTAAAAATGAGAATTTAAAATCCTGCTTGGAGGAAATCGCTCAGCAAGGCGCGGGTCAAGAGCAAATGAACGGAAATTTTAACCTAATTATTTTTGATAAAAAGGAGGATGGGGAGGCGGATCAATCTTTTTCTATACTCAGCGATCGTCATGCCAGCCTTCCTGTCTTTTTTAGCCAACAATCTGCTTGTGTCCAAGTTTCTTCAGTTTTTGAATTGCTTCTGCTGGATAACAAGGATTGCCGTTTCAATGAATCCGCATTGCTGGATTATCTGTGTTTGGGCTATGTTTTGCCGGGAGAATCTTTGTGGAAAACAATTCAAATGCTCCCTAAGGACAAATGTTTAAATGTTTTGCCTTCAAAACAGGAGTTATTTTTGGAAGATGTTTTTTCTAAAAATAAACCAGACAGAGCTTATTATCCTTCTTTAAAGTCAGCGGGAGAGGCTTTTGTTGAAAAGCTTAGAGAGACTTTAGAGGATGAATTTAATTTTTTAGGTGTTTCTCAAATGGAGTTGACTGGAGGGACTGACACCCGAATTTTAATTTCATGTATGATGAAGTTACAAAGGAAGAGCCTCGGATATAGGACTTTTGAACAGGCTTTTTGGTCTAGCGCTAACAACGATTCAATAGTTGCAAAAAAGATAGCAAAGGAGTTTAATCTGAATCATTTTTCTGAGAAAATTCCAGTAACTGTAAAAACAGATTTTCCTATAAGTTATTTGTTACCGGAAATATCAGCCTATCCTGTAAAAATCCTCAGTGGCCTGTTTGGCTCTGAGTTATTTGGAGGGGCTGTTTTACAGGCAGACAGTGTATTGGATTATAGGCTCTCAGATAGAATAGATAAAATCAAGGACGGATTGTTTCAATTGACTGTTGCTAAAGAGGACTACAAAAGGCTTGGAAGCCCTTGGGAGAGATTAAAACATAAAATCATTTATTCAAACCATCCATTTAAAGAACAGGACCTTGCTCAACAAATTCTTTTAAGGAGCCATTGGACTTCTATTTATTCATCTTTCAATTCCCCTTTTTTTATAGAGCCGTATTATCATATAAAAAACAATAAAGTATGTCCTTATCTGGATACGAGGATGATTGACTTCTTTCTAAATTGTCCCAGAGAGTTTTTATTGAGCTATATTCTCTATGAGTATGTTTTTTGCCATTTAGCGGATAAGAGATGGACTGAGATTCCTTTTCACTCCAATATGATGAAATTTGTTGAAGTTTTTTCTAAAATCAATCCAGAGAAAGCTGTGATGGGCAATGTAGGCGTGGAGTCAGCTTGCAATTACAAAGTTTATTTTGAGAGGAACTTTTCGCCAAGTTTATTTGAAGATACTTTTTTAGAGAAAATATCAGTTAAAGAGGCAGATAAAATTCCTTCGGATATTTTGTTTAAAATCTGTGACCTCAATTGTTTTATGTTAGAGTTGCAAAAAAGGAAATGATTTGTCTTTTCTCACTTGAAAATTCGGGAATTATAGACTTAACTTTGCATGGCTCCTTTATTTATTCTGTTTTTTTAGAGGCTTTTTCTATTTCTTTTTGGTTTTAATTTTATCCTTAATTTGTTCCCTAGAGAAATCGCTCAAAACCCTTTCATTTCCTTAGTTTGAAGGCTCTTTATATGAGTTAAGTCTATAATTCCCGAAAATTTCAGATTTTAGGCTAGATTCCCGCTTTCGCGGGAATGACCGATGAGGTGAAAAATTCAAATCAAGATCAGTATAACACCATATAAATAAATCTTAAAATATTAAATTTATAGTGTTTTTGTAAAATTTCATAGGCGCTTAATTCTCGTGTCTTATAAAAGTTGATACAAGCTCCTTCATTAAAAAAGGACTCAAAAGCCTCAGTCCTAAGTTTTGTCACAGAGCGAACTTTCAGTCGCTCGGCGCTCAAAGCTTATTCTCGCATAGAAGGAGGCTGAATTCACTTTTGATTCCTTTTTCTAATGAAAGAATTATGTTTTTTGTTAAGAATTCTTCGTTTAAGAAAGCTTAAAATTCAAATCGGATCAGTATATTTTTAAGATAGGCTTGTAAAAGGCGCTGGATTTTACTAAACTAGAGCCTTAATGAAGTTTCACATTTTAACTTTATTTCCTGAATTTTTTGAATCTTGTTTAAGAGTGGGTTTGTTGAATAAAGCTATTCAGAAAGCTCTCTTGGAGATTCAGACTGTGGATGTGAAACAATTTTCAAAAAAAGGAAGGGCGGATGATTATCCTTTTGGAGGAGGAGATGGCATGTTAATTGCTTATGAGCCTCTTAAAAAAGCTTTAAAGTCTGTTAAAAAAACAGGGCGGGTGATTTACCTGTCGGCTCAAGGAGATAAATGGACAGTTCAAAAAGCAAAGACTTTTTCTAAAAAATATAAAAATGTCACTTTAGTTTGCGGCCGGTATGGCGGAGTGGATTCTCGTTTTATTCAAGACTTTGTGGATGAAGAAATTTCCATAGGAGATTATGTCTTAAATGGAGGGGAGTCAGCCAGCTTAGTTTTAATTGAAACCTGCTCCCGGTTTTTAAAGGGCTTTTTAGGCAATGAAGAATCTTATAAAAAAGAAAGTTTTGAAGACTCCCTTTTAGAAGGGCCGGGCTGGACAAAACCTAGAAATATTAAGGATCATAAACTCCCTGAAGTTATTTTAAGTGGAAACCATAAAAAAATAGAGGAGCTGAGATTTTACAGCTCTTTAATGACAACTTGGCTTAAAAGGCCAGAGCTTTTAGAAGGCAAACCTAAACTTTTAAAACAGATGCCAATGGCTACAGCTTATTTGACAGATCTGCCAAAAGCAGAGCTAAAAGCTCTCGGTTTTTCTAAAAAAGGAAAGAGCTTAGTTTTGTTTAAAAAATAATTCCTATTAAGTATTATATAGCGCTCCTGTTTAGGTTTTCCAGTCTGATTTGCTTAGCCTTCCCCCGGAAGGCTAAGCTCCCGCATAAGCGGGAATCTCTCACTAAAATTGGAAAACTCAAACAAGATTAGTATATAATTGCCAGGGTTTTGAAAAGATACTTTATTCTTTTATTTGGAATTTAGCTTGATTCTTTGTAAAAATACAGTTTTTAATAGTAGGAATTGGCTGAATAGAGATGGTTTTTTTTATAACGACAGATTTAGATTGTGATGTTGGGCGCCTGCTTAAGCCTTATTGTTATTTTGATTCCCATGAGAAAACACAGATATTTAAAGCTGAGAGCTTACAGGCTGTTTTTATAGGCTGCCAAAAAATAGAGTTGGAGAGACATACTGTCTTCATCTATGGAAAAGCTTTTCCGCCTAAAAACAAGAATTTAAAATCCTGCTTAGAGGAAATCGCTCAAAAAGGCGCGGGTCAGGATCAGATGAATGGAAATTTTGATCTCATTGTTTTTAATAAGGAGGGCTGTTCTTCGGTTTCCCTATTTGGCGATCGTCATGGAAGTTTTCCTATTTTTTTCAGCAATCAAAAGGGGGTTATAAAAATTTCTCCGTTTTTTGAGCTGATATTAAAAGATAACAGAGATTATCGTTTCAATGAGTCGGTTTTGTTGGATTATCTTTGTTTAGGATACACTTTGCCGGGGGAATCCTTATGGAAATCCGTTCAAATTTTGCCTAAGAGTAAATATTTAAATGTTTTGCCTTTAAAACAGCGGTTATTTTTAAAAGATGTTGTTTCTAAAAATGGAAAAGATGGAGCTTATTACTCTTCTTTAAAGTCAGCGGGAAAAGCTTTTATTGAAACGATAAAAGAGACTTTAGAAGATGAATTTAAATTTTTAGATATTCCTCAGTTGGATTTAACAGGAGGAGCTGACACCCGGATTTTAATGTCTTGTATGAGCGAGGCGCAGTTGAAAAATCTTAATTATAGAACTTTTAAATCGGCTTTTTGGGATAATACGAATTATGACAGTTTTGTTGCAAAGCAGTTGGCTGAAAGATTCCATTTGAATCATTTTACCGCGCGAGACTATACAATTAAACAGTCAGATTTTTTTCATTTGAGTTATTTGTCTCTCAGAGATCAAAAGCAGGAGCTCAAAAAAACTATGACCGGCATGTTTGGCTCTGAATTGTTTGGAGGGGCTGTTTTAGACACAAACAGTTTGTTGGATTATAAATTTTCAAAAAGAATAGACAAAATCAAAGACAGACTGTGTCAATCTGTTATAACTCTATCAGATTATAAAAAAGTTGGGAGTCCTTGGGACAAACTCAAGCGCAAAATCATTCATTCGGAAAATCTATTTAGAGAGCAGGATGTGGCTCAACAGATTCTGTTGAGGAGTCAATGGTCTTCTATGTATTCAAAATATAATATCAGCGCTTTTGTAATGCCGTATTATTATATCAAATCCGGCCGAGTCTGCCCTTATATTGATACAAGGATGATTGATTTTTTTCTAAACTGCCCCAGAGAGTTTTTATTAAACTATATTCTTTATGAATATGTTTTTATTCATTTCATAGATAAAAAATGGACAGAAATTCCTTTTTATTCTGATATGATGAAATTTGTTGAAGTTTTTTCTAAATGGCGTCCAGAGGAAACTGTAGTGAATGATGTTTGCGCCAAACCGGCAAGCGGTTATCAGGTGTATTTTGAAAAGAATTTTTCACCTTCTCTATTTGAAGGAGCTTTTTTAGAGAAATTATCAGTTAAAGATGGGAGTCGGATTCCCGAAGATGTTTTATTTAAAATCTGTGATCTCATTTGTTTTTTATCAGGGTTGCAGGCAGAGGAATGATTAAATTTTCTATTGTTTTCAGAAGGTTTGGTAAATTTTTTTTAAAAATTTCTTTTTATGACTTTTCATAATTATAACATATTCAGCCTATGACAATATAAAAAAGTTGTGTCCGCCAGTTTAGACGACAAAGTCGTTTTTGAGCTTTATACCTAAGAAGGATAAGGAATTTAACTACAATACCGGGTATAGATATTGTTCGTTCTATAGCAATAGCTGGTATAGTGAGCAATCCCTATCGTTTTAAGAATAAGCATAAGTTTTGATCTTATTGTATGTTGGTTAAACACAAGTGTATAAGTGATGATGTTGTTTATCGGACAAGGACTCGCTATGAGAGAAAAGAGCTGAAGTTTGAAAAAAAGCTTGACTTTAACTCTAATTTATCTTCAGTGTGAGTCCACTATTTTAACTCATACCGCTTTAGTTAAAAATCTTATAAGCGAGGTCAAGCGTTAATTCCTATAATTTCCTTCTTTTTAGTTGACTTGTGTTGAAAATTTTTTATATCATTGCTTTTATGAGTGAGATTCAGCATGGAGGTTAAACTCCGTGGCTTGCCACGGGGAGTTTCATTCTAAGAAAAGAGGCAAAAAATGAATGTATTTAAACAAAATTCTTGGTTAGTCAGCCATTTTTTAATAGAAGAAGTTTTTTTTCAATCACTCAAGAGCTTAAAAAGCAAATCTTTGTTTTTTATGTCTTTTTTTATTGGCTCGCTTTTTTATTCTCCTTTTCTTTTTTCCGATTTGAATAAAGAAGGGATGAGTGAATGTCCCTCTCTGCCTGAAATTGTCTCTGCCATGGTCTATCAGTCTGTTCAAGCCCCGCAAATAGAGCCTAGAGATCAACAGGTGTTTAAAGGGGATCCTAGCAATCCCAGTTTTGACAGCTATGATTTAGTTGCCAATAAACCGTCCGTTGTTTTGTTAAGCTTAAAGCCGCCTGAAAATATCAAAGAGGATGAGGAATATAC